>DAOUGX010000268.1:0-22654 GCA_034428855.1 Anaerolineaceae bacterium
CCACCTGATGCGATAATAGCCTGGTAATATTTATCGATCAAAGAGGTTTTGTGAATTGTTGTATCACTGAGGTCTTTTCCGGCTGTAATTCCAATGATGGGCTGCATTCAATTCTCCTGCGAGGTGATACATAAAAAAGGTGCAACCATCGGATTGCACCTTTAATGTTATCATAAATCGTGATTTAATTAATTGAATTTTTGTTTCAGGCGGGCGCTTTTACCTGTACGGGTTCTTAAGAAATATAGTCTTGATCGGCGCACTTTGCTATGTCTTTCCACTTCAACTTTTTCGATTCGTGGGGATCGCGTCAGGAAAGTTCTTTCAACGCCAATTCCATTGCTGGCAACTCTTCGAACTGTAAAAGTAGAATTGGTACCATTGTTGTGTTTATATAGGACTGTGCCTTTGAAAACTTGAACACGTTCCCGGTTACCTTCTTTAATTTTTACATGCACGTTCACTACATCCCCTGTACGGAGTTCAGGAACATTCGGGTTTACTGGGGCTTCAATTGATTTTAAGATATGATCCATTGTATTTTTTCCTTACCAAATGGTTTAATTTTCAAATTAACAATATAAATCGCCCTCTTGGGCGACTGCAGATTATAACACGAGAATTTTTTCCCGTAAAGGCAAAAATTGGTAAGATTGTCAGACAATTATGATTATTGGGTGAAGATTGGTTAATCATACTTCTTTATAGTTTATTCAAGGTGATTTCTAATAGCCTCCACAATACCAGCGTGAATTCCTGGTATGCTCAGCAATTCCTCATCACTTGCATTAATAATCGCTTCAATGGAACCAAAGTGATTGAGTAATATTTTTCGACGATGTGAACCAATTCCTGGCACTTTATCAAGTTGAGATGCTAATCCCATTATTGTGCGTCGTTTGCGATGTGCTGTAATTGCAAATCGATGAGCTTCATCTCGAATACGTTGAATCAAATACAAACCCTGGGAATTACGGGGTAATTTTAGAGAGTTGGGTTGGTGTGGAAAAAACAATTCTTCTTCTTGTTTAGCCAATCCTACCAGTTTTATTTTGTCCATTAAATTAAAATTCTCAAATACTTTTATTGCTCTTCCCAGTTGACCTTTTCCACCATCAACAATCAAAATATCAGGTAAGAGGGCAAATGATTCATCCACCTTCTCACCGACTTCATGTCTCTCCTGAGCATTCATCCAACGTTTAAAACGTCTGGTAAGAACTTCTTCCATACTGGCGAAATCATCAGGCCCTTCTACACTTTTTATGTTAAATCTTCGATATAGTTTTCGATTTGGCACACCTTGTGTGAATACAACCATTGAACCAACGGAGGCAGTTCCTTGAATATTGGATATATCGTAACATTCGATGCGGTTCGGTGGTTCAGGCAGTTGAAAAGCTGCCTGTAATTCTGCCAAGGCTTCTGCCTGACGATTCGTATCAGTTTCCCATTGGGTTCTTAATGCCTTTAATGTTTCTACTGCGTTTTCCTTGGCCATATTCATTAATTCAACTGGTGAGCCTTCACGAGGAACAACAATATCAATTTTGTCTCCTCCCCGTTTTGTATTAAGCCATTGCCGAATTATATTCATTTCTTCAATTTCGTTTGGTAATAATACGGTGGGAGGGATGTTAGCTGCTTCTGAGTAAAACTGTTTTAAGAATTCCTTGATGACTTCCTGATCCTGAGCTTCCTCAGTCCCTTCTAATATAAAATATTCTCTACCAATAAGTTTTCCATTACGAATGAAGAATATTTGCACACATGCTTCACGGTCTTCCCGCGCTAATGCGATAATATCAGAATCTTTTTCCTCAGTGGATACAACCTTCTGTTTTTCAACAATCTGGTTGATCGCACGAATTTGATCTCGAATGGTGGCAGCTTTTTCAAATGCCATCGTTTCAGCTGCTTCATTCATATCTTTTTCTAATCGACTGATTATGTCGTCAGTACGCCCATCTAAAAATTCGCATAAATCGTTGATCATGCTGCGATATTTTTGTTGATCAACCATACCAATGCAAGGTCCACAACAAAGTTTTATATCAAAATATAAACATGCCCGTTTATCCTGGCCAGTAATTTCACGGTCACAGGTTAAATAAGGAAATATTTTTCGCAAAACATCCAGAGTCTGGTGAACGGCCCACACGGATGTATATGGACCAAAATACCGAGAACCATCATTCACCATTCTTCTTGTTACAGTCACTTTTGGAAACTTATCAGCCCAGTGGATTTTAATATATGGATAACGCTTGTCATCTTTAAGTCGAATGTTATAAATTGGTTTATGTTTTTTTATCAGGTTCATCTCAAGGATAAGTGCTTCCAATTCGGAATCAACCACAATCCATTCGATGTCTGCAATATTGAACACCAATTGACGAGTACGTGGATGTTGACCTCCATTATCATGGAAGTACGAACGAACACGATTTCGCAAATTTACTGCTTTACCAACATAAATAATTGCCCCGGATTTGTTTTTCATTATGTAACAACCCGGTTTAGTCGGTAAAGTATCCAGTATACCCAGTAATTTCTCGTTTATTTCTATCATATTAAATTAAAGTCATTGCACATCCGTCAGCACGAGGGTCACTGCCAGCGACTAGCACTCCATCCTGATTTTTTAGGATGATCTGACCACGACCGAATAATGCACGTTTCATCCCACTAATCGGTTTAACCACATGTCCCATATCTGCCAGTTGAGAGATGGTTCTTAATGAAATGCCTTCCTCCAACGCTATTTCTTGAGAAGTACTTTCTGGAAGAATACAAAATCTTGGTAGATCTAATGCAGTTTGTGGGTCAACATGATCAAGGAATAAATTATGAGCTACCTGCAGATGTCCCTGAGGTTGCATAAAACCACCCATTACACCGAAAGGTCCAATTAATTCACCATCAACAACATTGGTTGCCATGGCGGGAATAATCGTATGATAAGGTCTTTTATGTGGTTCCAACTGATTTGGGTGACCTTTTATAAGTGAAAAATTATGACCTCTATTTTGTAAAGAAAACCCAAAACCGGAAGGGACAATCCCCGTACCGAATCCCATATAATTGCTATTTATGAATGAACAAGCGTTTCCAAATTGGTCGACAACACAAAAATAGACAGTATCAGAAGAAGAAGGTGGAGTGCCATGTTTGATCTCTTGATTGGCTTTAGAAGGGTTGATTAGTTTCGATCTTTCAACAGCATATTCCTTCGAAAGCAACCAATCGATTGGTGTGGAATAAAAATCTGGATCACTGATAAACGCCCACGCGTCTGAAAATGCCAGTCGCATGGCTTCAATTTGTAAATGATAACGGTTAGATAAACCTTGGGATGAAAAATCATAATCCATGTAATTAAGCAAATTAAGTGCGATCAAGGCTGCTAAACCCTGTCCATTGGGAGGGCATTCCCAGATTCTTGTATTCTGGATATCGACATAAATCGGCTCTACCCAATCACTTCGATGAGCTTCTAAATCCTTTGAGGATAGACAACCTCCAGATTGTGTAATAACCTTAACGATTGCTTGTGCAATAGTCCCCTGATAAAATTCATCTCGACCATATTCTGCTAATAATCTGAATGATTTTGCTAATCCCATATTCTTAAAGACTTGACCAGGGCGAGGTCCACATCCAGCCATTAATAATTCATGTCCATTTAAGGCTTGTTTGAGTTGTCTTTTAGCAGCAGATTCCCAGAAAAATGAAGTTAATGGAGAAACAGGGAAACCAGTTTCTGCTAACTCTATTGCTGGTGATAAGACTTTAGTCATAGGAGTGTTACCAAAGCGTTCATTGAGGGTGAACCACGCATCACAAGCTCCAGGAACGGTGATTGTATATGGGTGAAATGGGGGAAGTTCCTGAAAACCTTCTTTATGTAATTTATCCAAGGATAAATCAAAAGGAGCTCTTCCAGAACCGTTCAATGCGAATACTTGCTTATCTTTATTTGAATAATAAAGAACGAATACATCTCCACCAATTCCGGTCGAGGTTGGTTCAGTTACGTTCAAAGCTGCTGCTACGGCAATGGCAGCCGATGCTGCATTACCGCCCTGTTTGAGAATCTCCACACCTGCTGAAGTAGCGTACGGTTGTGAGCTGGCTACCATTCCTTTTATTCCATAAACGGGTGATCGTTTTGAATTAAAATCAAATTCCATGTTTTCTCTCTTCCTCAACCAAAAAATAACCTAAATATCTACCTGACTAAAATTCCGTCACCTTTTATCACCTCACCAATAATCCAATATGGCAGGTCGAATTTCTTCGCTTCTTGTTTGAAATAAGGTAATTTATCTGGTGAACAAGCCAAAAGTAATCCTCCCGATGTTTGGGGGTCAAACAATAACATTTGCGTGACTTCATCGATCTTGCTTTCAAAATCGATGAATTGTTGGTAATACATGCGGTTATCGGCAGCACCTCCTGCGAAAAAACCTTTTTCTCCATATTTTCTCGCACCTGAAATCATTGGAATATTTAAGCTGTGAAAAACAATCTTCACATTGGAGGATTGTGCCATTTCTAGAGCGTGCCCTAATAATGAAAACCCTGTAATATCAGTCGCAGCCTTGAGATTTAACTGGGAGGCGATTTTTGAAGGTAAAAGGTTGAGCTTCTTCATCCATGATTTCGCTTCTTCAATATCTCTCATACTGGCTTTTTCCGATTTTATTGCAGTCGTTGTCACACCAATTCCCAGAGGTTTCGTCAGAATCATTAAGTCACCTGGTAAAACTCCTGCTTTTGTGAGAATTTTTGATGTTTCCACCATCCCAATAACAACTAAACCGAACTTTGGTTCATTATCCTGAATTGTGTGTCCGCCTGCAATAACAACTCCTGCTTCTTTGGCTTTTTCTGCTGCACCAGTGATAATCTGACTGAGAAATTCTGCTGGAAGTTGTGGGGGAAAGGCAGCTATATTCAAACCTAAAAAAGGAGTACCACCCATGGCGTAAATGTCTGATAAACTATTCGCAGCTGCAATAGCGCCGTAATCATATGGTTCATCCACAACTGGAGTAAAAAAATCGGTTGTGATAACTAAAGATCTTGAATCGTCAATTCTCCAGACAACTGCATCATCAGGTGGATTAATACCAATCAGGAGATCCGGATAATCCTGAGGGTTGAACATATTCCCTAAAGGTCGCAAAACTTGCGACAGCGTTTCCGCATTTAATTTAGAAGCTCAACCAGCACAATTTGAAAGTGAAGTTAATCGAATTTGTTTTCCTGAAATGCTTTTGTTATTCATCCAAATTTCCCTTTCAGTTAATGAAGTCTTATCGACCTTTTTAGTCTCCAGGAATTCTTGAGTTTATCCTTTTTAAGGAACGATTTCAGGGTCAGGAGTCACAGAACTGGGAGAAACTTGATTTGAAGTATTCATTTCTGGTAAAGGAAATAAAAAGGGTGAGTCAGCTGGTAACAACATTGTTTGAATATTGGGGGCTAAACGTGTAATGTATTGGTAGGTGAGCAGGTCTGGGCGATCTTTCACGGCATCAGCAATTAATAATAAAGCTTTTGCTTCTGCTTCTGCTTCAATTAACCGGGCTTCAGCTTCTCCTTTGGCTTTAATGACTGCAGCATCAGCGAGACCCTGGGCTGTTTGACGTGCTTGTTCAGCCTCCTGTTTCTTTTGTTCCACAACAAATTTTGCTTGCTGGGCTTGTTGTTCTGCAATTTGTTTTTGCTCTACAGAAGCAGCATACTCATCGGAAAAAGTAATATTTCTCAGTAAAAATTGATCCATTATCAATCCGTTTTGAGCTAATTTTTCTGTCATATTTTCAGAAATCATTAGCGTTAATTCATCTCTTTTACTGGAGTAGACTTCTTCCACACCAAATTGACTGACAGCATCCCGAATTACAGCTCGAGCAACGGGACGAACTAGGCCATCGCTGTATCGATCTTGCCATTCGATATGAACTTTAATGACATCCGCAGGATTAATGCTATAAATTACAGAGGCATCAACATATATTTGCTGACCGTCAGAAGTTCTGGCGGTTATCGAGTCATCTCCAACAAATTCACCATCGGATGGAGCTATTGACATGGTGTAGCTTTGTTTGGATATAGGATAGCGTTTTACGTTTTCTAAACCTGGTAAGATCCATTGCAGACCTGGTTGTAAAGTTTGTTCACGATATCCCAACGGCGAGACCGCTGAAATGACGATACCTCTTTCTTGTGGTTCAATAAACACCATTCCCATTGAAATCAGGCTAAAAACTAAAGAGATCAGAAATGCGGAAATGACAATAAGGCCACTTTTACGAATAGGTTTATTTTGGCTTGATCGTAACATGGCAAACACTAAGAACCCAAACGATCCAACCCAAAGTACTGTTGCTATCAGGCGAAATGAGCTTGCGATATTCATATTTACTACTCCTAATCTTTGATAACTCAAATTATAATGCAGTTAGTCTGGAAAAAATTTTATAATCATTTTCCGGTTTTAGTCATTAATTTTTATAATCTACTTCCAGAATAAAGTACTGTAAAATTATCTGGTGAAATCAATACTTTCAACAATCACATCATTTAGAAAATTTGGTGACCTGCAATTGGTTTTATTTGATAATCCTTTTATGGATATCAAACCAGGTCAATTTTTGTTAGTGTATCAACCTGAAAAAGATGATCATTTGGTGCCCGTTTACTTTACTTTAGAATTGGATGGTGCTTACTTTTCAATTTTTCAACATACAACCTGGGAGATTGGAGATCAGGTTTATATCCGTGGTCCAATTGGGACAGGATTTAAAATACCTGAATACTTTTCGAATTTGTTTTGTATAACACTAGGACAAAAATACGGCAGCCTTTATCAGATTATGGACCATGCTACCAAAAAAAGAAAAAATGTTGCGTATATGTGTAATTCAGGCAATTTGTTGATACCAGAATCGGTTGAAGTTGTTTTTGCCGATACAATCAATGAGAATTTGGCATGGGCAGATATGATTCTCATTGAGATGAACAATAATGAATTTAGAAATAATTCAAAATTATTAGAAAAAATTTTAAATTCAGGTAAACCGTCCGAGGTGCTTTTATATCGCCCAATACTCTGTGCAGGTGAATCGGAATGTCTGATATGTTCCGTAAAAACCAAAACCAGTTACAGAAAAACCTGTCAAAATGGATCTGTTTATCAATTAAACGAATTGGAGTTTTTATGAACATTCTTGCATTCTTTGCTCACCCTGATGATGAAACGATGTTGTGCGGAGGATTATTAGCATTATTATCCAGTGCGGGTCATTTTGTGCATTACCTTTGTTGCACAAGAGGAGAAGGAGGAGAATGTGGAGAACCTCCTGTTTGCACTCAGGATCAATTAGGACAATTTCGATCAGATGAATTAAATTGTGCAGTACATGCTCTTGGGGGCACATCGCTAAAGATATTGAATTATATCGATCCTTTAGTGGGTCCTGAAAATACTCTTTTTTCATTTACTGAAGATGTTGAAAGTTTAAAAATTGAACTAGCAGAGCAAATAATGGCGAATAAAATTGACATTGTTATTTCACACGGTAGTAATGGAGAGTATGGTCATCCGGGACATTTGACAGTGTTCCACGCCACCCAGCAGTTGATTAACACAAAATTTACTGATTTGACATGGTACACAGTCCAGGGATTTTTTGAAAACTCACAAAAACCGCACTTACTAAATAAAAATGATCCTGCGGATTGGATTATTGATATCTCTCCAGTTTTGGAAATGAAATTGAAAGCAGCTAATTGTCATAAGTCCCAGCAAAGTTTATTTGTGCGAAGGAAATCTAATGAGATTGGAAGATTGGTCTCAGTATCTGAAGTGATACAAAAAATTGAGAGTTACCATTTAGCGCGTGGAAATACGGATTTTCTACTGAATATGACCGAAATAAAAAGCAATTTAATTCCTATCAACTTTTTGAATAATGAAATCTGATTTGGATTTTCTTAAATTTGGTAAATGGATGAATGCTGCAGGTACAGCAGGATACGCTCCGGGAAAAGGATTTAAAAACAAATTTCCAGATATTGATCTTTTTATTACCAATCCTGTTAGTTTTTTACCAAGAAAACCAGCAGATGACAGGAATATTCTGTTTTTCGATGGGGGGTTCTTAGTCCACTCAGGTCATCCAAACCCAGGAATAAAAAGAATAATAAATTTATACCAAAAATATTGGGAAAATTCAGATCTACCCATTTGTATTAATTTATTGTCCGATCAACCTGCTCATCTGGAAAGGATTATCCGTTCAGTGGAGGAAATTGAGAATATCGTTGCCATTGAATTGTCATTAAATTATCCATTAACCAAATATGAAATTCTTGATATGGTTCAATCAATAATGGGTGAATTACCAATAATTTTGAACATTTCGGATGAATTCGTATATCAGGATTGGATTGATCAATTACTTATACCTGAAATCTTTGCGATCAGTCTTCAAGCACCAAGAGGTATTATTAATTACGATGGTCAATATATTTCTGGAAGGTTATTCGGAAGATCAATTTTACCCAAAACGCTTCAGATGATTAAACATCTCGCCAGCTTAGGGAAACCAATTTTTGCAGGCGTAGGAATAGTAGATTCGAAAGACATAATAAAATTATTTGAATTAGGTGCCAGTAATTTTCAAGCACATGAATTAATATGGAGAAATAATATTTAATTCTCTAACCAAATAGTTACTGGTCCATCATTGATCAAAGACACCATCATATGTGCAGCAAATTTTCCCTGTTGAGTGGGAATACCGAGAGTTCTCAATTGATCGGAGAAATAATCAACCAGAGTATTTGCTTTTTCAGGATTCGCTGCATTAATAAAAGAAGGACGATTTCCCTTTCTTGTATCGGCGAATAATGTAAATTGAGAAACTACAATTACTTGTCCTTTGATATCCAGGATTGAAAGATTCATTTTCCCATCCTGGTCACCAAAAACCCTCAGGTTGGCAATTTTCTTGGCTAACAATTCAGCTTTTTCTTGTGTATCTTCATGCCCAACGCCCAGGAATACCATAAATCCTGTCCCGATTTCACCAGCGACAACCTTGTCATCAACGGATACTGATCCCTTTTTGATACGTTGAATGAGTGCTCTCAAAATTAATTCCTATATGTTAAAAAACCTAGAATAATCCAATAGCAGAACGGACCTCTTGCATGGTGTTCTCAGCGATGACTCCGGCTCTTTTTGCACCATCATTTAACATGTCTATCACATCGTCTGTATGCTTTTCATATTCCGCTCGACGGGTTCGGAATGGTTCCAAATGAGAATTTAGATTCTTTGCCAATATTTTTTTGCATTCAACACAACCGATTCCAGCCCGACGACATTCACGATCAATCATCTGAACTTCTTCAGGACTGGAGAATATTTTATGTAATGAAAAAACATTACAGACGTCTGGATTACCTGGATCTGATTTTCTTTGACGTTGCGGATCTGTCACCATCATCATCACTCGTTTTTGGGTTTCTTCTGGTGTACTTGCCATTTCAATATGGTTGTCAAGACTCTTGCTCATTTTTTGTTGGCCATCGATCCCGATTACTTTAGGATATTCCGTAACTTTCATCTGAGGTTCAATCAAGACATCGCAGTTATAACGATAATTGAAAGAACGAACAATTTCACGGGTAAATTCAATATGAGGTGCTTGATCAACACCAACTGGAACGATATTGGCTTTGTAAAGCACAATATCGGCAGCCATCAATACCGGGTAACCGACCAATCCATAATTGACATTGTTAGGTTGTTCTCTTACTTTATCCTTAAAAGTTGGGAGATCTGTTAATTTTCCTAGCGGAGTAACCATAGATAAAATTGTGTGTAACTCCATAACTTGAGGAACATGTGATTGAACAAATATGATTGATTTTTGTGGGTCCATACCTGCAGCTAACCAATCCAGCACCATATCCATTGTATTCGTTTTTAGATTTAGGGTTGTTTCAAGAGTTGTTAAAGCATGGATATCAACCACACAATAGACACATTCATAATCTTCTTGTAAAGCTACATAATTTTGCATAGCTCCAAGGTAATTTCCTAAATGTTGCCGTCCGGTTGGCCTTGCACCTGAGAAAACACGACCTTTTTTGTTCATTTCATAACCTCTGTATAATAAATTTCGGAAATCATCCTATCCAATGCGTTCATAATTGATAATTGCAATTTCTAAGTTCTTTCAATTGAATGTCAAGTTTACTATAGTTTTCGCTTCAATATTATTCATTCATATTGATGGAATAGGGAGAGACAGAATTGTTTTTAAGGTCATTCAATAATTTCGAGATGAAATTATTTTTTCCTGTTGACAACCCTTCTCCAGAAGTCATGATGGAATAATCAACTGGAACTACGATCACACCATCCTGATCGAGATCGTTTTGAATCCGCTCAATAATCAATGTTGATAAATTATCGATGATTGCGTAATCGACCCAGTCAGAACGGTCGGAGTCAAACATTGAATCACTGATAATTGTTGTTTTTGTTTGTTGTAACAAAATGACCAGATCTTCAAATAGGAATGGAGAAGGGATAAAGACAGTGTTCACTTTATTTGTTGACAGCGTGCCGAATGCCTGAATGGTGCCATTTTCATCTTCTGGCGTTGCAACGCTGGCTGTGATCGGAAAATTAACAATAGGACCGAAAACAGGCAGACAACGACCACAGAAAAACTTTACTCCATTCTGAAAGATTTGGTCCATTGAAGTGTTATTGATCATTTCAGAAGGGAACAATCCACCTACACGCCAATCATTCGAAATAATTGCTGATAAATAACCTGCAATGAATATTCTATCTGCTGGTGATATATCAAACAAGGTAACAGGTACCTGAGAATTGAAGTCCTTGTTTTCATCAACAATTAATAGGTTATCGACGGTTTGTGGTTGAAATTGAGAAATAGTTTCCTGGCTTGGTGAAAATAATAAAATAAATCGATAAAATTCTTGAGTGTCCGGAAGATTATCATTAATAGTTACTTCATATCCTAAATTTGAAATGGTAGTTGATAATTGTTCCACTGAAGAGAATGACGGGAAAAAAATATCTGAGTTTTGGGTAAGTATGAAGAATTTGGGAGGAGTTTCTTGTGTTACAGAAACTGTTGGTTCGGTTGTGGTTTTAGTTTCAACCACAATCGAGGTCGATTCCGAAGACGTAGGTTCGATTTGGGGATTCGAGTTGTCAACACAGGCACTCAGACTGAATAATAAGAGTATGGTGGTGGCTATAAAGAATATTTTTATCTTTTTCATAATCTCTCTGCAATTTCTCAATGATTAGTCTGTATTATAATTGTCTTATGATAGAAATGAACATATCTGGTCAAGGTATTTAAATTTGAATAATGGATTTCAATTTCAAAAAACCAAACCTGTAGAATGAATCAACAACCCGAAAATAATTCTAACGTAATTAAAAACGAGTTTCGTAGGAATGATCCCAGATGGTCCCAATACGGGCCAACTGGTTTTTCATCTTTCCTGGATCAATTAGCTAAAAGGTTACAAATCAATGTCGAGACTTTTTTAGTTGGTGCGATTTCTTTATTGTTGATTTCATTGGCTTTATTACTTGACAAACTACCTTTATTTTTATTGTCACTATTACTAGCTCCTATCTTAGCTCCTATCTTAGGATTCGCATTTGGTTTTAATTTAGGATTATTTCGTTTTTTAAGAATTGGATTTTTGTCATTCTTATTAAATTTTGTGAGTATTTTTATTGTTGGAATTTTTTCCGGATTTATTGCAAGGCAATTTCCTGAAAGAGAATTTCAAATTTGGGAAAATTTTATTAAAATCGATTGGTCTGGACTTTTGTTGATCATAATCGGAATTCTCATTATGATCTCAACGATTATCCGAAATCCACGTCAGGCTTCGTTAGTTGCGAATGTAGCCCTTGCGTATAGCTTTTACCTACCTTTAGTTTCATCTGGTTTTGCGCTTGGACTTGGTAAACAATTTGAATTTATAACGGCACTGGTTACTTTTTTCCAATACTTAGGGATATCTATTATTACTGGAGTCATTGTTTTGTTAGTTTATAGAATTCATCCTTACAGAATGAGTAATTGGTGGGGGATGATCAGCCTTGTTGTTCTGATTCTGTCAGTCATTTTTGTAAATTTAAATCCGAATTTAATTAAACAAGCAAATTTAGAAATTCCAGAAATTGAACTTCTCCCTGCAATTCAATCAACATCTATAAGTACAGAACAATTATTAAACGTTTCAACAAAAAGCGAACCAACTATTGAAGCCATTCTCAATCAACCAATCGAATCAACTTCCATTGTTACTTTAATCCCTACTTCGACAGCCACGATTACGTTAACCCCATTACCTACGGTGATTTGGGCTGAAGTGAGATCCCCTGTAGGGGATGGAGCTAATATTCGAGAGGAACCTGGTTTTTCCGCAAGAATTGTACGCACCGTATTAAACGGAACACCTGTCCAGATTCTCGATGAAGTGGAAGTGGTAGAGGGAGCAACCTGGATTCATATCAGATTCATTGATCAGGTGGATGGGTGGATTGTTCGTGATTTAGTTATATCAGCCACTCCGGAACCTGAGTGGTAATAAAAACCTTCTAAGGAGAAATTTATGACAATTAGTTTTGGAACCGATGGGTGGAGAGCAGTTATTTCAGATACTTTTACGTTTAACAATTTACGGTTGGTTACTCAGGCAATAGCAGATGCAGTCGCAACTGAATCCTGGTTAAATGGATCAACGAGTGGATCGGGACCTGATTCGAAAAGAATGGTCGTAGGATTTGACACCAGATTCTTATCTGACCGGTACGCTAACGATGTGGCGAGAGTTTTGGCAGGAAATGGATATACCGTATATCTTAGTCAAGCTGACGCACCTACACCCGCCATTTCATACGCAGTTAAGAATTTTAATGCGATTGCAGGGATCATGATTACAGCGTCTCATAATGCGCCAAGATACAATGGATTGAAATTAAAAGCAGCTTTTGGTGGGTCAGCTTTACCGGAACAATGTCGAAAAGTGGAAGTATTTTTAAATGACAATGAAGCCCAGGCTCGTGGTCCAAACTTAATGGATTATCAACAAGCAAAATCTCTAAATTTAATTCAAAAATTTAATCCGATCACTTCTTATAGTGAACACCTTCGAAATATAATTGATTTTGAAGTAATTTCAGATAACCCACAACGGATCGTGGTGGATTCAATGTATGGATCAGGGAGGGGAGTAATACGTTCCATTTTACAAGGTACAGGAACTGAAGTTACTGAGATTCGTGGAGAAATGAACCCTGGGTTTGGCGGTGTTCATCCAGAACCGATAGGCAGATATTTAGGCGCATTGGCTGGTGCTATTAGTACCGGGTTAGGTAGTTTTGGATTGGCAACGGATGGAGATGCTGACCGAATCGGAGCCATGGATGAGCGTTGCAATTTTGTTGATCCCCATAAAATCATGGCATTAGCTTTCAAGTATTTGGTCGAGAAAAAACGATTAAGTGGCTCTGTTGTGCGAACAGTTTCAACAACCAGAATGATCGATCGATTAGCAAAAAAATATGGTCTACAAGTATATGAAACACCAGTAGGATTCAACCATATTGCAGACTATATGTTGAAAGAAGATGTTCTAATTGGTGGGGAAGAGTCAGGTGGCATTTCATTTAAAGGTCATATTCCTGAGGGAGATGGCGTCGCGATGGGATTACTATTATTGGAAATTGTTGCTGAGTCTGGTGTAAGTCTTTATGAAATGGTGGAAAACTTGCTACATGAAGTAGGTCCTGCAGAATATGAACGAAAGGACTTACGATTAAAACTACCGGTGTCCAAACAAAAAATGGTCGATCGATTAACCCAGGATGCACCAAAAACCATTGGTGGAGAAGCATTGGAATCGATTTCTACCATTGATGGCGTAAAGTATATTTTTGCGGACGACTCCTGGTTGTTAATTCGACCGTCCGGTACCGAACCTGTTCTACGAGTATATGCTGAAGGTCGATCAAAAGAGATGGTAAAAGCGATGATTAGCTTTGGAGAACAAATCGCCGAGTCAGTACGATAATTAAATAGAAAAACCCCAGGTTTTCAGTAATAAGAGACCTGGGGTTTTTATTATGCGTTGATTAATTTGTTGAAAATCTTAATTTTCTAACCAATAAAATAATTATGATAAGTGCGATTGCTGCTCCGAGCAAAGCAGGTAGACCAACTTCATCCATAAAGCCTGCTGTTGGTAAAGTGGTTGGGGTTACCTGGGGAACGAGTGTCCCTTGGGCTACTTGGGTGCCTAAAGGCATCTGAGTACCCATTAAAGTTGCAGCGGCCTGGGTTTGAAAAGCGGCTACAGTTGCTGTTCTTACAGCTGGATCCTGTCCTGCCACTGATGTAGATTGTGAACCAGCAACCGAAGTGGCGGTTGGCATAACTACGACTGCAGTTGCGGTTGATATGACGGGTGTAGTAGATGGGGCTGCTTTTTGAGTAGCAGCTTTTTGTTCAAACTCAGAAGTTTGGGATGCAATCATTGAAATTGCTGTATTCTGAGCTTGAATTTCTGCGGCTTGATTTTGTAAATCCGAAGTTGTTTTTGGTCTGAAAAGTATTACGTAGGCGATGATTGCCAAAATGGAAAAAACTACGATTGCACCTAAAATGCCAACACCAACAATAAATGGTTTGTTACTGGAACCATTTCCTTTAGGCTTTTCAGGCGATGGGACTTCATCAAATAATTCATTGTCATCAATTTGGGCGGGTTCCATATCATTCTCCTTAAATAATACTTAATACTTTACTCCAGGATATCTAAATTCGCAAGTGGGACAGAAATCTGATCTTCATCGCTAAACTCCACAACTGCACAAAGTGTGCGAATCCCGTTTGAGAGTTTGGATTTGGTCGGGTTTATTTTTTTAATCACAGCAGCTTTTCCCTGATAAGGACCATAATTCACTCTGACTACAAATCCATCCTTTAATTCTTTTCCATCAATAGGTGGATTCGCTTCTACGGGCAGTTTAATTACGATTTCAGGTTTTTCAAATTTTTGAACATCATATATACCATTCAGAGAAATTACATTCTTTTCGTTCGATTTAAGAAGTTCGTATGCTCTTTCATTTAGTGCAATTTTCCCAAAACCTTCCAAAAGAATTATGGGGATATTGCAGTTCAATGCTGCTTTTACTATTGATGCACTCATACTTGCGAGGATTAGTCCTTTGATATTTAAATCCTCAGCAATTTTGAAAACTTCACTATTTGTGCAATAACCACCTAATATAATGGATCCTCTGAAAGTCACATCGATTTTGTCCGGTGTCAATTCATCAATTAATGATTTCATATTTGACACGATCGGTCCAGAAGTAGCTTTTTGGTTTCCCCAAACTCCTTGAATTAATGCACCACTGGTTTCGAGTATGACTCCACGAAATGGAAGTATTTCTGTCACGATTGATTCAAATCCAGCGAATACCGATTTAGGAGTTTGGTTGACTCGAAGAATAATCTGACTATTTAAGATATTTATCACTTCCGAATCTGCCTGGATTTTGATGGACTTTGGAAATCCTCCAGAAGTCTGTGCCACAATATCACCTTTTCGTAATTTATCACCATTTTTCACAATGATGGAACTACGAGCATCTTCGGCAGAATTGAGATTTAATTCTTTTTTTACATTGATGATTTGGAATTTTTCTTCCGGAAAATACTCGGCGATTGAATCAGATGCATCTACTTTTTGACCAACTCGAACCAGTACATCTCCTCGTCCAGGAAAAATACGAGTTCGTTGAATTTTTGTTAATCCGAGTGTGTGAAAATTTAATGTTTCCATAATAGTCGAATATGTTGCAATAACTATGCCAGGTTTATTCCCAGGCTTTTATACCAGGTTTTAAATTGATCAATTCTTTCATCCAAATTTTTCTGGAGTTGGATAGGGCGACCCCGTGCATCAAAAATAACACCACATAAACCTCCTTGTGTTATTACTCCTTTATCGATGTTTTTTCCAAATTGGTTCATATCCAAAGGGCTGATCGGTTCAATAAATATTTTTACAATTTGTCCTGTAGAAACCGGAAGTTTTGTAATTGATCCCTTAATAATTTGATCTTCCGTGTAAGTTCCATCTTTATATTCAACCCGTACTTTTATTATTGGTGTTCCTGTTTTTGCCTTCGAATGAATGGAAAAAACTTTTGCTAAAAGACTAATGGAAGATCCTTCCAAAATTTGGACAGGTAAGAGAGGAATATCAGGTGCTAAAGCTCCTAAAACTGGTATCACACCGTGAGAATCGAGAAATAGGTTCGTAATTCCAATTGGTTGGATTGCATCCAGCAAAATAAGTGCCAGGTCGGATGGATTTTCAATATTAAATAACAAGTCACCATTGATAACGATTTGATTCCATGTATCCAGGTGGATTCCTGATTTACTCCTGAAATTAATGTAATATCTTCGCAAAATATTCCTGGTAAAGGCAAGTTCCAATAAAAAGTCATCTTTTTCGAGTGGAATGGTATTTGGTCTGATTGCTTTTCCCCAAATATAATCCTCAAAATAATCCAACCCATGTTTAATCGGGGACCATTGTTGTAATTCCTTCGGATTGATAGTAGAGACTAACTTATCAGGATTGAGATGTAAATTATTTTCTTGAACATCAAGAAACAATTCACTCTGACTACTTCCAGCAAATAACAACATTTCTTTATTAAAATCCAATACCAAAATATTAGAATTTTTCTCGTTACTCAATTTGCTGAGAAACTTGGACATATTCCCAATAGCTTGAATGAAAGGAGTTGGATTGGATCGAGAATAACTACTCAAGTAATCAAAACCAGGAATTTTTTTGTTTAGAATCTGTGAGTTGATTTCATTTACTTTATTTCTGGCGGGAGTTAAATTTTCTTTTTCTAATGTTGGTCGAATATTATCCACCAATGAAATTTTTCCATTTTTTATTTCAATTTCTTCTATTGTTTTTGAAAGTGTTGCATTTCCTGCAAAAATTACTTCGGGAGGTCGGTCCTTTGGAAGATGATTTATACAAAATAAAATAATTTCTAGAATTCTCAGAACTGATTTATTAGCCCCGTTATCAGTACCTCCAGATATTAAAATTAAATCAGGGCGAATATTTATGACAGAAGAAAGAATTTCATCGATTCTTCGAGAATCATTCAAACGGATTTGGTCTGCATGCTTTAAATGGGTTTGATTTACAACTTTTGATAGGCTGGCAATTGATACATCATCTAACAACCCCGCGGTTATGATGGAAACCAAATCCAGGAAACCGAATGTAATAGCTACGAGATCAACTCCACTTCCATCAGATTGTGAAGGAATGAGGAAATTCATATCCTGATCAACAAATGTTCTTCCCGTAATTTGTTGCAGTTGGTCCAAAGCAGAAAAAAAACCTTCCTTTATGTCCTTGTATGGAGGTCTGAATGAGGTGTTGGCTTCACTGGTAACCAAAAGATGATATCTTCCATCCACAACCTCAAATAAATATAGCTTGGTTGTGAATTTATCAATTTTGATTCCTAATACTGTAGATATTTCAACAATTTCAGTCATACGATTACCCACTAATCAGATTGTAAATAAATGTGATGATGAAGTTTAGCCTTTCAATTAAGGCAAGAGAAGATGAAATAATCACACCCGCGAAAATTGAGCCCAAAGTAATACCGATAAATACAATTCCAATCACATTGGAGTATCTCAAAATTGTCGAAAAGATGTGATTGCTTTCAAAGGATTTGTTTTTTGTATTCTGAAAATACAGTAATGTTGAAATAGTTCCGATTAGTAGAATTATGCCCCCAATGAATTTCTGAAAATCAGTATCTTTTATAGAGAAAGGCTCTGAAATCAAATCCACCATTGGAATAAGTGTCCCTGAAAATGAGCTGGTTAATATGATCGCAGCACCACTTCCAACGATAAATGCAAGAGGAATAGCACCCAAAAAATTAGTTTTGGAAGAAAGTCTGAAAAACAAAAGTATAGATAATAATAGCGGAATAGCTAACATAAATTTTTGATTATTTTCCCCATCAAACAATGGAATTATTACTTTAGGGATAATGATTTGATAGAGAATGATTACAAATACATATGCAGCGGAAACACCAATGAACAAATAGGTCGCAATTCTAAACAATGGGTTATCGCCCAATAGATAGCTGAACACCATGATTGTTAGAAAAAAACTAAATAATACCCAAAAAAATTGATCTTGACTCATTTATGTTTCTCAGGTCTTTCTAAAGAAAAAGCTTTATTGAAAATTGCGATTACTCCTCCAACGAGAATGAAGAAAATAAAAACAACAACAATAATTTGTAAAATAGCGACATAACGTGCTATAGAATAGGTTTCTGTTTTTGAAAGAATATCAAACGCGAATCCGCCCTGAATACCACTCAACATCCCATCAATTTGATTTGTTTCTAAATATGGTTGTAACATGGGTGATGCTTTTGTTGAAGAAATGACCAATAGATCAATGCTGCTGTTAAAAAAGTTTATTTGTTCTACCCAGAGTTTTGCATGATCAGAATTATCAGTAATGAGTAGAAGCATGTCAAAATCGTTAATGGTTTGGATATCATTTAATGGAGGTTTTTCCCACACCTTCTCTGTAAGTTCATTCCCATAGGAAGTATTTTGAGGATTTGTTAAAAATGATTGGATTCCAATTGCGTTTCCTGGTAAGTAACCTAAATTGGTTGTTCGCTCATCGAAATTATATGATGGGATTTTGACATGAGCTTTCTTAAGGATGTTTTGGGAAAGGATAACACCATCTGGATTTGAGGTTATGGAAGTCACCCAATGATTATTTGTAAATAAATCTTCAAAAACACCCCCTGCTATTAAATCTATTTCGGGATAAGAGCTGGCATCCGTTTCAAAAATCACTAAAACGCGACCTGGTTCCTGGTTTTTATTTAGATAACCTGAAATTAATGATTGAAATCTTATTGCATCAGGAGATACAACCTCGGGTAAAGTTTGATTGGAGTAATCTAGAAATAATGAGTATACAACGATCAAGAGTAAAAAAATCGGAATGAGGAAAGATTCAATTTTTTGAAAGGTATGTTTCTTATTAATTGTGGTTGATTCAATTTTTTCGTAAGGTGAAATTATATCCTCGAGGATTTTCAAGTGTGCTCTTTGTTTTTCGGTCACATTAATTGTGACTGAATACGCTGGAGGAGGTGAGTAAGATTGAGTGACACTTTCAGAGCTTAGAACTCCTTGTAAACCAGCCAAAGGTCCCGATTTTTCAATAATTTTCTGAGGTCTCAATTTACTTGTGTCGGGAGTAACGACTTCTATTGGTCTGATTGATTTCAACCATTCTGGTAAATTTGCTCTCTCCAAATTTGATTCAATTCCAGGCGGATTATTTAATTCTTCATTGTCAGATATTTTTTCTGGTTCTAAATCTTTATACTCGAGATCAATATCCTCCAACCAATCAGGCATTTTCCCGAATTTAAAGGGAAGTGCTTCTATTGGTTCTTTTTCCTCAGGAAATTTATCCAAATTGTATAAATTATTTTCACCTTCTGTTTTTTCATCAATCAAAGGCGAAAATGAATTCAACCATTCTTCATTTTCATCAATACCGATAAATGGTTTAACCGAAAGGCTTTCCAATTCTTTATCTGGCAAGATAAACGCTGATTCTTCTGTCTTTAAATTGTCTTGACTCCCGTTCTCAGTTTCAACAGCATTTTTACGATCAACTGATTTGTCCTGCTTTTCGTCAGTGAACTCAATTGATTCAGAATCAAGATCTAATTTGTTAAACAATAATACCGAACTGAAAGAGTCCACCAATTCTTGATTCGAATCTTGAGAAGATGAAGAATTTTTATCGATATTGTCTTCTTTCACTTTATTTATTTCATTGATCCAATCTGGATATTTATCAAGGCCTTCATCTTTTTCTGGTTCAGTATGATCAAGAACTTCTTCTTCAACTAAAAAATTGGATTTAGATAACCAATCAGGAAGATCGATAGAATCTCCAGATTTGGTGGAATCATGATTAGTTTGGTCATTATCTGTTTCCAGCCAACCAGGGATATCAGAATTTTCAGCAGATGTTTCTTCATCAATTCCTGAAATATTATTTTTCAACCATTCTGGAAATTCTTCCGCAGGAGGAATATTTTCATCATTTGACATGTCAAGAGGAAAAGGAAACTCAACTTGCCATTCACTTTTTATTTGCTCAAAATTTTGAGGAGAAGGGTGAGTTGAATTGTCGCTTTCCTGATCAGAAATTTCCGATTCGATGGAAGGATTAATTTGAGCAGAAGGAGATTGATAAACATCGTCCACGGAATGTCCATCTGTATTTTGAACTTCAAAATTTTCTTGATTTCTTAGTGATGAAATAAAATCAGAAATATCAGCAGAGGAAGATGTGTGCAATATTTCGTCATGATCTTTTTCGAGATGTTTATCACCTTCTTCTTGCTGATCAATATCCTTAATCCTGTTCAACCAATCCGGTGACTCACCAAATGAATTTCCATTTTCCTCAGAAGAATAATCCAAATTTTCACCATTCGATGATAATCCTTTAGACTCTTCATTTTCCGATTGTCTCAGGTTAATTAACCAATCAGGAAGCTTATTTGCACGTGATGAAATTGTGCTTAAATTAAATCCACAATTGATACATATGATGGCAGAAACCAGATTTTCAGTGTTGCATTGTGGACAGATCAATTTAACGTTCATTTAATTCCTGTCATAAGGACGAGTAAAACCAAACAGAACTCGCAAACTGGTAACAATAGCACCTAACGCCATTCCGATGAGGATACCCGTGCTACCTGCGATAGGTAATGAGTTTATTAAATTATTTAAAAATCGCATAAATGGAATTTTATCCATCAGTGCCATTATTCCACTGAAAGATAACAAAAAAATTACAGTGGAAATACCAAATATAAATGCTAGTAAATTTTGTTTCTTCATAAAGAAACGGTAACTAGCAAGACTTAAAGAAAGTGCTAAAACCGCGAGTAAAGTCGATTCAACTGTAATAATTGTTGTGCTTGTTAAATTAATAAAGAATTCATTACCTGGCCCCAATAAAAGACCGACCAACAAAACGATAATGAATCCAACAATAAAAAATGGACTGGCATAATCCTTTTTCGTTTCTGTGAATACTTTATTCCAGTGAACGACAAATAAATTTAAAACAGCAATAATTAGAGCGATTGATCCGACGATAACTGCCCATTCTAAAAGGGTTTTTCTAATTAAATCAAAAGGCGACCAAGGAAAAAATAATCCCAAAATAATTAATAATCCTGTTATTGAGGATATTGTTATCAGAATTATTTTCTTCATATTAAACCTATCAATTTCAAAAAGATTGCACCAAAAATCATTAATATTATTAACCACCTCAATAAATCATGAAGCAGGTAAGAGATTTTTAAAACCTTTTTGTTGCTTAGTTGCCCTGGGATTCCAAATATTTCTTCGCCTATTAAGGCATCTTTTGAATATAAATAACTGATAGACTGACCTTCTAAATTGTCAGTTGCTGGTAATGTAAAATGGTTTTTCTTATTAGCCGTGTCAATAATCAAACCAATTTCTGGTCCGATATTACCAACCAGTACCTGGGTGGATAATTTTTCATCTGATGCATGTGGAATTGCACCACTGATATAACTTAGGTTCGTTGCTCCAGATAAATAAGCAGTTGAAGGAACATCAGATGAAATTGAGGAATCATAATTAAATTTCTGATGTTTCCCCTGAGCCAGAAGAACAACATCTCCACTGCCACCCGTCGTAACAGGCGGATTGTCACTCAAAACACTTTGGTTAATAATTTCTTCCAGTGTTTCTAACCCTATTAAGGAAGCAGCACCATGAAAATTGTTCAGGTCAGATTTTCCTAAGGACAAATGAACACCTTTCCCATTTTCAATTGACAATCCGATAGCTTTCTTTAAATTATCAATCGATAATTTCCTTTTAATTTCAAACATGTCTTTTATTGATGATGAATAAAAAACAACCCCTGAAATTATTATAATTAAGATGAAAATTAGGAATATTGGTATAAGTGAATTACTCATCAAGACCTTTGTTATTTATAAATTCCAAAAAAGCAGTTGATTGTTCCTTATCTTCTAAAATATTTCCAATTTGAGGGAGAATTGAGCTTTGTAAAAAAGGTTGGAACATCCAAATTGAATTAGCGACAATTATTTTTATCGGACCTGATGCTTCTAAAAAAAATTTAAACAATCCTAATAAATGATTTTGTTGCAAGTAATGCGCCCAATTTTTCCAATTTTCATTTTGTACTTGCATTTAATAAGTATAGCAAAGAATCAATAAATGACTTAATTTTCAATCAATTTCCAGAGATTTGATCCACCACCTTTATTGAAAAAATCAATAATTTCATTTTTCATATGGTTTTCACTTTTCCAGAATGTGCTAATTTGAGACCGATATTGTGAAATTGC
>DAOUGX010000269.1:0-11853 GCA_034428855.1 Anaerolineaceae bacterium
TCAATTTATATTGATTGGTGATAAAAAACCAAAATTAATGCCATTAACAGATAAAATAATATTGTCATCATTTCATTTTTTATCATTGGAAGGAAAATATTATGGCATATTATATCGGGCTGGATATAGGCACCAGCGCAGCCAAAGTATTGTTATGTGATCAGGCAGGCAAAATTCTTGCCATTGCCCAGCAGGAGTACCCACTTTATTCTCCCAAACCGTTATGGAGTGAGCAGAATCCAGCGGATTGGTGGCAGGGTTCGGTTCAAGCCATTCAACAATTATTGGCTGAATCTACCATTTCACCCTCTCAGGTCACAGGTATCGGATTGACCGGGCAAATGCATGGCTCGGTGTTTCTGGATCGCAATCATCAGGTCATTCGCCCGGGGTTATTGTGGAATGATCAACGCACTGCGGCTGAATGCGAGGAGATTACTGAAAAAGTTGGTTATGATCGTTTAATCGAAATTACTGGAAATCCAGCATTAACCGGCTTTCAAGCACCCAAAATCCTATGGTTAAAGAATCATGAACCGCACCATTACGAACGAGTTGCCAAAGTTTTATTACCGAAAGATTACATACGCTTCATGTTGACCGGTGAATTTGCCAGCGATTGTTCGGATGCAGCGGGTACCCTTTTACTTGATTTACAAAAACGTGATTGGAGCAATGAACTCCTCAGAATTCTGGATTTACCAGATGAATGGTTTCCAACCGTGTATGAAGGTTCACAAATAACTGGCAGACTTTCAACATCTGTTGCCAAAATACTTGGATTGCCAGCTGGAATACCGGTAGTGGCAGGAGGTGGCGATAATGCAGCTGCTGCAGTCGGTACCGGGATTGTACGCTCAGGATTGGTCAGCAGTAGTATTGGCACCAGTGGAGTCGTCTTTGCACACAGTGATGAGATTCGTCTGGATCCGAAAGGGCGGTTACACACCTTTTGTCATGCCGTCCCAGAAAAGAATCACCTCATGGCAGTCACACTCTCGGCGGGAAATTCACTGCGCTGGTTACGAGATTTATTCCGAACCTCTGCCAGCAATTTAAATGGGGCTGAAGAACTGGCATTGAGCTATGATTCCATGACAGCACAGGCTGCTCATACTCCACCTGGGGCTGAAGGTTTGATCTTCCTGCCATATCTGACGGGTGAACGCACCCCACATTTAGACCCTCTAGCCTCTGGAGCATTTGTTGGGCTGACTTCCCGGCACACGGCAGCCCATTTGGTGCGTGCGGTAATGGAAGGGGTAACTTTTTCCTTGCGGGATGGATTCGAAATCATGCATGATTTACAGGTGCCCATCCAGCAGGTGAGAGCAATTGGCGGTGGTGGAAAATCCACGTTCTGGTGTCAATTGCAGGCGGATATTTTTGGAAGTGAAGTGGTAAATCTGGCTGTGGAAGAAGGACCTGCTTATGGTGCAGCTTTATTGGCGATGGCTGCTGATCAGGATGCTGCCGGAGTGACACAGGTTTCGGAAGCCTGTGTAAAAACGACCCAAATGTATTCTCCACAAAGTGGACATGTGGAGCGGTACAATCAACTGTATCAAATTTACCGGGAGCTGTACCCTGCACTCAAAACAGGTATGCATAACCTCGCGAAATTTGTGATCGAGTAAGGTTGTAATTTTTGGATGTAATGGGCTAATCTGTGTGATTAGCCCATTGTTTTATCACCGAACTATTGTTTAATTCGTAAGTCGTTGGCTGAGTATGTAATTTTCCAACCCTAAAATGGTGGATTGTTGGCCGATAATGACAGCACGTACAACGTCTCCAATGGAAATTAATCCCACCAATTTACCCTCATCGACGACAGGTAAATGGCGAATATGTTCACGGGACATTAATTGCATACACTCATTTATCGTTGTGCTGGATTTTACAGCGATCACTTCTCTGGTCATCCAGCTTGATACTGGTTCTTCCAGGGGACAAGTGCTTTTTTCTGCAATCTGATAGGCAAAATCACGTTCGGAAATAATACCTTTAACCACGCCATTTTCCACTACCAATAAAGCTCCAACTTTATGGGTCCGTAGCTTTTTCAAAGCTTCAATTAACGTCGTTTTTGGTTCCACTGTCCAGACTTGTTTGCCTTTTTCAGCCAGAATATCCTTAACTGTGTTCATACAATCTCCTTTTGATTTGGTTATTGAATGATATACCTGTAAATTTCTTGACGTGAATAGGGTAATAAAATGATCAGCTTACCAGGGTGATAAAAATCACTGGTGCCTGTTTTTATTATAGCGAAAAAGATTAATTGCAAGTGAAAATTTATTTTTGTGAATTCATTCACGAAAAACATTTATTGATATAATCCACGCATGCAACGACGCTCGACCCACATCGCATTGCTTATTTTGGCTGTTTTGTGTAGCTCCACAGCTGTGATTATGATCAAGGGGAGTGATGAGAACCCGTATTTGATTGCTGCTTATCGTCTGCTCATTGCGTGTGTTTTCATTTTCCCCCTATTCCTGCAAGAAAAAAGAAATTATACGCAGCGCTACGGTTTTTCACAGGTAAAATTGTCACTGGTACCTGGTCTTCTGTTGGGTTTACATTTTATCACCTGGAATATGGGGGTCGATCTTGCACCGGTTGCAAATGCCAGCTTAATTGTCAATACCACTCCGGCAGTGATGCCATTATTCCTGTGGATTCTCTTTCATGAGCGGGTCAATCGCATCGAGATCATCGGAACGATTCTTGCGCTCATCGGGCTGGTGATATTAGCATTTGGACGCTTTGATCTGAGTTCACCAGATTTGCGTGGACATTTTTTATGTTTCATATCCATGCTGTTTCTGGCCGCTTATTTAGCGATGGGCAGGAGAAATAGTGGGCGATTGCCTCTCTGGTTGTACATGTGGCCGTTATACTTAACAGCTGGACTATTCAGTTTTATTTGTTCGCTGTTTTTTATTAATCCATTCAAGACTTATAGCCTGACCAACATCCTGATTTTTTTAGGATTGGCAATTATTCCAACCTTCGGTGGGCATACGCTACTCAATTATTCCATGAAGAATTTCCGCGGTCAGGTTGTCAGTGTGGCCAATCTGGGGCAGATTGTATTTTCAGCTCTGTTAGGTTATCTCCTGTTCTCAGAAGTACCCAGTCCTCAGTTTTATCTTACAGCTTTGTTGATTTTATCAGGTGTTGTTATAGTCCTATTTTATGGATACCGGCAAAAATAGACTCGTCTACGTAAAACCAATGTAGCATTATCAGGTTAACCAGAATCACTGTTTTTTGTAATTGAAGTCGATCTGACGAGTATATAAACCACTTTCTTGATTGACGGTGAAACCTAACTTCTCGTACAATTCAAGGGCATTGCGATGATCCGTTTTGACCTGTAATTGAGCGAATCGTAAACCGTTGTCTCTTAAGAAGCCCAGCGCTTCTGCGATTAAAGCACTGGCCAGTCCTTGACGACGCCATTGTGGACATACAAAAATATATTCGGTATATCCAACCTTTTCACTCAGAGAGCGATTCTGTTCTTCGTCCCAATAGGCTGTTAAACAACCTGCCAGTTTTTCGGTATCAAAAACCGCGAAGTTTGTTGCCGTGGACCAGGAAGGTGAACTCATGAAGTATACCCATTCCTCCAGGGAAATTGGAGCATTCGGGAAGCACAAGTTGCGTGCCTTAACATAAATCTCTCGTTCTTCCTGTGATTCTAACTTCCAGGGTTTGACAACAAATCCCGGTGGAGGCTGGATGGAGGGTAAGGGTTTATTGAGATCCCTTTGCATACTGAAAATACTCCCAGTGTATGTAAATCCTTTACTGGTGATAAAAGCAATGCTTTCTACTTCGTAAGGAAAATATTGAAAATTTAATTCGATGGGTTTATTGTGATTATCATCTGTTAATTCTCGAATACGACGCAAAATGTGTTCCAAAAGAATTTCCCGTAAACCAATCATGCGGTTCATTTCCGGAACAATTCTTACTTCGGACCAGACTGTCTGAAAGGGTTGATCATTTTTTTGTGATAATTGAGCGTACACCACACCAAATCCTAACATCTGACCATTCGGGTGGTAAGCGCAGAACACATCTTTACCCTGATGAAAAGCTGGTGATAAGTAAATATCACCCGGCATCACCTGTACGCCAGGATAATGACGGGCATATTCCTGTTGCACCTGCATGATTGCTGGAATATCTTTTTGATTTAGATTTTTTATTTGATAATTTGACATTCTTTTCCTTCTTGCTGAAAAGTCCGATTATTAGTATAGACAAGTGTGAAAAAAATTACTCCGCACTGTAGAATAGTGTTTTCCTGGTCATTTGTGTAGAAAATATTCAGGACTGAAAGACAGGCAGGGTAAAAGTTGAATCTTTAATCTCCCTTCCATTTTTATCATTTTATGGTAAAATCTTTTTCACTCGGGGGCGTGGTGTAGTGGCTAACATGCGGCCCTGTCAAGGCCGAGACCGCGGGTTCGAACCCCGTCGCTCCCGCCAGAGTAAAGAGACCTTCGCAAGAGGGTCTTTTTTATTTCTAGGCTTGGTTTTCTTCTTCTGATTGAAATGCCATGACCAGGTTGCGCCCGCTGGATTTGGCTTTGTACAACGCCATATCCGCGTTGTGGATGAGAGTATCCAGGTTTGTCACCCGGTCCGTATATTCAGCTACCCCCACCGAAACTGTGATAAAAATAGGCCCAGCCGTAGTTTCAAAAGGATAATCCTTAATCACAGATTGCATTCGTTTTGCCGTTTTCATCCCTGTTTTTAAATCGCTTTCTAATAATAAAACCAGGAACTCTTCACCACCATGCCGGCTGATTACATCCACATTCCTCATTGAATTTCGACAGCGATTTGCTAATTCGGTCAGTATTTGGTCTCCAACTGCATGACCGTGTGCGTCATTAATCTCTTTAAAATGGTCAATATCCAGAAATAGTAAAACCAGTGGATGAAAGAATCGCTGAGCAATTTCTAATTCACGTTCGGCGATCTCAGCAAATCCACGGCGGTTATATGCATTTGTCAACGGATCGAGAACAGCTAATGCCTGAACTTCTTCATATAAGCGTGAGTTTTCAAGTGTGATGGCAACCTGACTGGAGAATAAAGTTAATAGTTCCGTATCATTTTCAGAAAAACGTGATTTATCTGGTCCTCTCACCAGCTGAATCACCCCTAATAATTTGGTTTGCCAGATCACCGGTACTGACAATAAAGCGAATTCTTCGGTGATACCATTAAAAATGGCAGGTTTTTGGTTCCATTCCCCATAATTGTCTATGATTAGTGGATTCCCACTTTTTGCAACGATCCCCACTGCTCCTTCCCCCAATCGCAGTTTTGTTCCTATTGGATCGTGGGGGTTATTGAAGTTTACTTTACATTCAAAAACTCCATCTTCCTTCGATTTTAAATATAAAGTACTGGAGGAAGCATCTAACAACCAGGCAGACCGTTCAACGATCAGATGGTGTAATTTTGAGAGATCATACGGTTGTGTGATTGCCAGAGATGTTTCATGCAACATGGCTAATTCATTGGTGCGCTTTTTTTCCAGATCTAATAAACGTTCCTGTTCGATTCTTCCCGAAATGACATTGGTCAACACTTCTGCTAATTTGATTTCTTCCGGGGTAAGTAGTCGATTTTCTGAGGTCAGGTCACAACCAATTGTGCCGATCACTTCGCCTTTAACGATTAATGGAATAATTAATATGGAGCGAATATGCTGGGCAATCATGAAATGCCTGACAGCGATTAATCGAGGGTCATTTTGGGCATCATGCGATAAAAAGTAATTTTTATGCTCTAAAACATAATCCATCGAAGGATTATTTTCCAGTGGAATGAATTTTCCTCTGGTCGATGAATTTCCCGGACCAGGGTGATCGGCTACGATGGTCATGGTTTTCCGGTCAGGATTCATAATTGCCAGGCCAACCTGGTCGACACCCAGAGCGTCCAACATACTATCCACCGCTAATTGATGGATAACCTCAAGTTCCGCAGGCTGTGTCATTTTGTAAGCAATCTGGTTGATTAATTCATGTCTATGAGATCGCTGGCGGGTTTCTTCAAATGTACGTGTGTTTTCAATCGCAATGGCAACTTGTTCAGTGAATGGTACCAGTTGATCTACCTGAAAATCTTTGTAATACTCACCTGTTCCACATAGAAAATTCAAAAACCCAACCAGATGTCCACGTGCGATGATCGGAAAACCCATGTAAGATCTGATCCACTCCACTTCAGGAAAGACAGTCCAGATTTCAGAATGTAGAGTATCGGCTACAATCAAAGGAGCTTGATGCTCCTGCATCCATCTACAGGTAGCGATATCCTGGAGGTTGACTTCAAAATTCTCGGCAAAATCTCTTAACCTGTATTTGTCATAACCGATGTGACGTGCCATTTTTAATCGATTTGCATGAATTAGCGTAATATCGGCTGCATCAAATTGCACGAATTTTTGCATGTTCTCCAGGATTATGTCGAGGACCACGTCCATATCCATTGTTTCGTTTAAAGCGGATGTGATGGTTGCCATCGTTTCCACAAAATCACGTTGTCTTTTCTCCGCCCGAAGTACTTTTTCCTGTTCGGTTAAATCATTAAAAATCACTGCAATCTGATTAGCTCCCATCGAAAAAGCGGTAAAGACTACATTTCGGTCTTTGATCAGGTAATGAGGTTGCCGGGTGATTGGAAGACCTGTTTTCACAATGTGGTCATATTCCCTAAGGAATGGTTTAATGGCTTCCATGGATCCATATATAGTGGAGGCTCGCTTACCAATTACTTCCTCCCGGGGTATTTTCAAGATTTTCTCATAAGCAGGATTGACATCATTGATGATCCAATCGACTGGTTCATTTTCTTCGTAGATAATTTCTTCGATAGCCATTCCATCGATCATATTTTCAAATTGAGAGCGAAAGCGTTGTTCACTTTTTTGTAAAGCTAATTCATATCTCTCATGTTCTGAAAGATCGTTTTTCACACGCTTATTTAATCGATGTAGAATGCCCGCACCTGCACCTGCCAGAACAACTGATACAAAACCAGGAATACCAGCATCCATGGAGATTTCTACACTGGACATACCACTGATGTAATAAAAAAGATGATAATTTAGAACCAGCGCGAAAAGACTGGCAACAATCCCCCACTTTAACCCAAAATACCAACCGATCAATGCTACCGGAAAAATGGATAAGGCTGACACACCACTACCCAGGGTTGTGTGAAATAAATTGAAAATCGTTGCATATACCAGGAAAGCAACGGTAGCAATGATTATTTTTGATGTCTGGGTTAAACTCTTGTTTTTCAATTTCAGCTAAACTCTACCCCGAAAACCGATAATAAAAAAAACCTCGCTTTAAAAATTGTAATGATACAAAGAGGTGAACAAGATTTTCATTATTTTAGCATTAAGCATTAAAAATAAACCAAAAGGTTACAAAATATAAACAAAATAGTAACAATTTAAAAATGAAATCGTAACCCAAATTTGATTGATTTCAAGATTTTCTCGTATTCAAACCAAGTTGGGAGGATGTAACTGTGTATATTGAAGCTGGAATGGAATGGATTCTATTATAATACTTGAAGAGGTAGTCTATGAAAGCCAGAAGGAAATCCCCGATCCAGACTATAACCACTGAAGCTCATCAGTGTTCGATTGATCTGCGCTTAAAAATTTTAGGCAGGTTACCATTTTTCACGGATCTCAACTTGTCAGATCTAAGACATGTGAATGACAGGTTTACTTCCCTTGGTTTTGATCAGGATGAATTTATTTATTTTACCGGGGATTTGGCTGAAAAACTTTATGTTGTGGCGGAAGGGAAGATTAAACTTTTCCAGCCTGGCTTCGAGAAACGTAATGTTCTGTTGGATATCCTATTAGAGGGTGATTTATTTGGTAACCTAACTATGTTTGGACCTTCATCATATTCGGACACCGCTCAATCATTAACCTCATCGTGTGTGCTCAGTATCAGCAGCCAATCCTTCGCTGAAATCCTGGAAGATATCCCATCCTTAGCGATAAAGTCGTTGCAAGTGATGGAAAAAAGACTCAACGCAGCCAACCAGCGTGTTTTTGCCATCAGTACCTTACCGATCGAAAAACGTGTGATGGTTACATTATTGAAACTGGCTGAAAAATTAGGGAAACCCTCTGAAAATGGATTGCTCATCGATGCTCCCATATCGCGGGAAGATCTGGCTGAAATGACAGCAGCCACACCAGAAACCGTCAGCAGGATCATGAGTCAATTACAGGGAAATGGTTTGATTGAAGGTGGCAGAAAGTGGATTTCAATTTTGAATTGGGACGACTTTCAAAAAATGACAGACATCGAACCATAATATTTCTTCAGGGTAAAAATCACTGAAGCAAATTTGTGAATTGTGGACCGGTTCATAAAAGTGCCTGCAGTTAATTGATCTACATCATGGAAGCAATCTGTATTCTCCATTAACCTTATTGCAAATAAAAAAATAAGGAGTATTGAGATGAAAACAATTTTACGAAGTGCTGAATTAACCTGCCCATCCTGTGTAGCAAAAATTGAGAAGGCTTTGACAAACAAGGAAGGTGTCTCGAGTGCAAAAGTATTCTTTTCAACGGGCAGGATTGAGGTTGAACATGATCCAAATATCGTCAAAGGTGATGAGCTTGTTAAAGCTGTCCAGGCTGTTGGCTATGAAGCCCGAGTCTCCCCATTTTAATGAAAGGAAGCTAATGAATGCGGTCACAACGATAAAAAAGTGGTATTTGGATACCCGTCAACGCAGAAAAACAATCACCATCTTAAGTGGTGTACTGATACTTTTAGGTTTAGGCGCGCGAAGCATATCAGGATTATTTAATGTAGGCAATGTCTTTTTGATTATTGCTTCTGTTATTGCAGGAGTTGATATTGTTCAAAGAGCGTGGATGAACTTAAAAAATAAAGCCTTCAGTATAGAACTATTGGTCAGCATTGCTTTTATTGGTGCATTGGTGATTGGTGAATATTGGGAATCCGCAGCTGTGACTTTTCTCTTTATTTTTGGTGCATACCTGGAAGCCAGAACCTTAAGCCGCACACGAGAAGTACTGGGTGATTTACTGGATCTTGTGCCGACAAAAGCGATTGTATTAAGAGATGGCCAACAATTTGAAGTCTCAGCAGAAGAAGTACTGATGGATGATATCCTCTTAATCAAACCGGGTTCGAAAGTTCCGGTGGATGGAATTGTTTTGGAAGGGGTCTCTGCAGTTGATGAGAGCGCCATAACAGGAGAACCAATCCCCGAGGAAAAATCTGAGGGGAACCAGGTTTTCGCTGGGAGTGTGAATCAGAATGGCATTCTAAAAGTACGGGCGACTGGAATAGGTCTGGATACAACCCTGGCACGCATTATCCAACGGGTTGAGCAGGCTCAGGAAGAAAAAGCACCTACTCAACGCTTTATCGAACGTTTTTCCAAATGGTATACCCCTGCCATTATCATACTCAGTGTTGTGACGTACTTGATCAGCAAGGATATCGAATTATCTCTGACATTATTGGTGATCGGGTGTCCAGGAGCTTTGGTGATTTCAACTCCTGTGTCTATCGTAGCGGGTATTGGAAGAGCTGCCAAACAGGGAATTTTAATCAAAGGTGGTGAATACCTGGAGAATGCTGGAAAAATCAATGTAGTCGCTTTGGACAAAACTGGTACTCTGACCGAAGGAAAACCACGTTTATCTGAAATTGTGGTGGTAAACGATTTCTTTGAAGTTGAACCTCATCAAACGGAAGACCAGAGTTCAGATGGAAAGTGGAACCAAAAACAAAAAGATGTTTTGTATTGGGCCGGGATCGCCGAAGTAAATTCAGAACACCCATTAGCCCGACCCATTTTGGCTGCAGCTAACCAGGAAAAACAAATTCCTGAACCTGAAAAATTTCAACTTTTACTGGGTAAAGGAGTGACGGCAGAATATCAAGGAATCCCCATTCTGGTAGGCACAGAAGAGCTCATGCGAGAGATGGAGATTAACCCGACTGCTTCCGTACTGCAGGCAATGGAAAGTATGAAGAATAATGGGAAAACAGCTGTATTGGTGGCAAGAAATCAACAGATCATCGGTATTCTTGGGATTGCAGACTCCATTCGAAAAGATACAAATCAAATGGTAAAAGAACTATCTGAAATTGGCGTTCAAAAAGTAGTGATGTTAACCGGTGATGACCGCATTACCGCCCATGCAATCGCCAAACAGGCTGGTATTGATCATGTGTATGCCAATTTGTTGCCAGAAGAAAAATTGGAAATCATTGAGCAAATCAAAAAAGAAAATAAAGTTGTGGCTATGATCGGAGATGGTATCAATGACGCGCCAGCATTGGCATCTGCCGATATTGGGATTGCAATGGGTGTTGCTGGAACAGGAATTGCCATTGAAACGGCTGATATAGCATTGATGTCTGATGACCTGCATAAAATTCCCCAGGCCATTGCTCTTTCAAAAAAGGTTTTGAGAAATATTCGTCAAAATGTTGTAATTGCACTTCTTACCGTTTCAGCTTTACTGGCAGGTGTGTTACTCAAGGAAGTGCACATGGCAGGAGGAATGTTAATTCACCAGGCTTCAGTTTTGCTGGTCATCATTAATGGCATGCGTTTGATGAAAGCGTAAAATAGGGAAATAGAAGGGGATTGCTGCTTTGGTCAAGTTCCTGCAAAAAAGTAATCCTCATTTCATTCAATGCTATACTTTATCGTAATCTTTACAATCAGAAAGGAGTACCATAATCATGTCAACCGATAAGACACCTGCTGGTTTCCGTGACATCGAAGTTCGGGCAGAAGCTTCTTCCATCGAAAAATGGCGAAAACAGGTTTTAGCCGGACAACCGGAAACGGGCAGAATGTATGCCTTCATCAGCGATGAGGGAACTTATATGCCTGGCGGAGAAGGCACAGCACCAACTCCGCTTTCCTATTTCGTTGCAGGAATGGCACTTTGACTACTTTCGCATGTGTCGCAGGTTGCGACCAAACGAAAAATCTCAATTCGGAATGAAAAGGTGAATGTTACAGCTCATTTTCATGAACAGGGATCTGTGCTGAGGGGTGATGCAGAAGGTTTTTGTGATCGTTTTGAAATCGAAATTCTGATTGATTCGGATGAAGATCCACAAAAAATTGCTGACCTGGTTCGAATATCACGAGAAATGTGTTTTACTGAGAAGGCATTGATGGGTTCTGTACCGGTAAAAGTGAGTAAAAAACTCAATCAACAAGAATTTTAATTTGATTGAAAAAAACAAAGAGTAAAAAACCTGATTGAACTTCGATCAGGTTTTTTGTAACTGAGATAAGAGGTGATTCTCCTGCAGAGCGAAATAAACAGTGAAGAAACCAGTCAACAGTAAAATAATAGAACATCCAATAAAGAGGGTTGGCAGGCTGATAAAACCTACCAGACTCAATGCAATCGGCGGTCCGAGGGCTGAGCCTAAATCCCCAAAAGAAAAAATGTATCCCATTGAGCGACTTTGTTGGGATTGTTGAACCTGATCACCAATTAAGGTCGGAATTAATGCCGGGATACTCCCACCAGCAATCGCAGCCAGAATAATACCCAGAATGGAAACCCAAAAATTGGGTGCAGCTAATAGGAACAAGCCTCCCGCACCAAAAAGGACGAATATGATTGCCAATACCAGCCAGCGACGGTTGAGATGATCTGAAAATTTGCCTACCTGAGGAACGCTCAAAACGCTGACCAAAACCCGAATTGCGATAAAAGTTCCGCTCATGGTGGCTAATGGAATTGTTAACTGTTCG
>DAOUGX010000270.1:0-1589 GCA_034428855.1 Anaerolineaceae bacterium
GATTGTTTGAAGGCTGACAAAATGGTAGATTTGGATTGTCCCGGGATGCGATTTACGATATCCACATCGCTGATAATACCGCTGACCCGGTTTTGATCATCCACCACGATCAGACGATGAGATTGGTATTTCATCAGTGTGGTGATGATTTTTTCAACCTGATCTTCTTCGTAAACCAGAGGAATTTCCGTTGACATGATATCTCCCACTAATCTGGGCATGTTCAGAAAGGGGGTGGAAAGTGAAAGTGTGTTTTCAATCGGGACTATCTGGCGCAACACGTCCAGACGTGAAAGCATGCCTACCAGTTTTCCGCTTTTACCAGTGACCGGAATTCGTTTGAGGTGATGTTTCTTCATCAACCCCACGGCATGGCTCAGGGCTGTGTCTTCCGAGGTGATAATCACTGGACGGGTCATTATATCTTCCACCAGTTGATGACTTTCCGCAAGCTGGCGGATTTCTTTTGCGATGGTTTCCGGATCCAGTTGCTTCGCCATTGATAGGCGTTGCAGTAACCCAGCTCGGGAGACTAAATCTTCATCTGTGATGATCCCGACCACCTGCTGGTTTTCGTTAATCACGGGCAAAGCTTTGAGCTGGTATTCGACCATCTTGCTCCAGGCTGTAGCGACATTTTCCTGAGGTGAAATACTGATGGCAGGACTGCTCATGACCTCCTTTACCAGACGGTATCCAGGTAGCGGGTTGAGTCCACGATGAGTATATTTCAGGATTTTTACATCCTCCAGGGTAATCAATCCCTCGCGCACCATCGGGTAAACGACGTCAAGAATTGTGTCAATCTTCTCAGCATAATCAATCACTTCAATGATCACAGGCAAGTCTTCTGACAGGCGGATGATGGCCGAAGTATGAATGCGGGAACGGGCACCATAGCCAGCAATCCCACGAGTGACCGTTGCTCCTGCCAGACCAGCGTCACGCAGGTTCTCCAGTAATGCCATAAATAACGGCTTTCCATGCCACATGTCGTTTTCCCCGATATAAATCTTCAGGCATTTGGTATTGGGTGAAGATGGAATTTCCATACGACCTCCTGATTCAAGGAAACTCTTGAACCTACCATTATTATTGCACTTTTTCTACAATAATGAACTTTTCACAAAACTTTTCCTAACCAGATTCCTAATACCGCGAAGAGGGCACCCAAAAGGCTGGATCCCAGCAGATTGAAGAGCCCCAGACCCCATTGTCCCTGTGAGATGAGCGCGATCGATTCATAGGCATAAGTCGAAAAAGTGGTGTAGGATCCCAGAAATCCGATGGTGAGTAGCAAGCGCAAACGCGGGTCGATGATGAAGTTTTCCATACTCATGGAGACAATCAAACCCAGCAGGAAACTTCCTGACAGGTTGATCAGCAACGTTCCGTAGGGAAAACCACTGCCATAACGTTGGGCAACCCAATCGCCCACCCAATAACGCAAGTTAGCACCTAACACAGCACCCAATGATATCCACAGAACTTTTTCCATATGCACCTATAAATAAAAAATCTACCCAGGCAGGGTAGAAGCTATCAGCCTTACGGCGGTCTGGTTTCCCGAGCGAGCCTCATCGCTCAGA
>DAOUGX010000271.1:0-1987 GCA_034428855.1 Anaerolineaceae bacterium
ATGGATGTCCATGGGATGAGAAAGGGTGAAAAAATCATGGCAAAAAGGACCGAAAGTCCAGTAACCAAGGCTACGAAACAAGCAATTCCAATTGGGAATTTTAACAGGATGAACAGAATTCCCTTCCAAGTGTTCGGATCGGTTATGACTGCTTTGATTTTTGGCCAAATAGCTTGATTTTCACGTTGGACCGGTTTGGGAAAAGGGATTTCAATTCCCAATAAATGAGTGGATTGTAACCTCTCAAATGAAATTAATAACCAAATTGTTGGGAATAACAATGCTAATATCAGTAAACCAACCCAAATTATAAGAAGTGAAAAACCCAATGAGAAACCTACAACCAAAAGCACGAAATAGGTTAATCCCAATGGAAAGGCTAGAAATAAATATAATAAGGTTGTGTATAATTTTGGTTTTGTAAAAATAGTGAAGTACTTGGTTAAGAATTGATCCTGTGGCATATATCCTCATTTCATATGGATGGAGAATCCAATTTTCTTTCTTTATTTATATACGCCAATTTTTCCAAAAGGTTGCATAGAATAGAAATATTGCATTAAAAATATGAAAGGAGGTCGCCATAACAATGACAACCTCCTGAACCAATAAAAATCGTATATGAATTATTGTTTGATTAATTCAATTTCAATGTTGATGGATACTTCATCACCAACCAATACTCCACCGGTTTCCAAGGCTTGATTCCAGGTTAATTCCCAATCTTTTCGATTGATTTTACCGGTAGCACTGAAACCAGCACTCATAGTTCCCCAGGGACTTTTAGACATTCCATTGAATTCAACATTTAATGAGACTGGTTTGGTAATTTCCTTTATTTGTAAATCGCCGGTCAGGATAGCGTGTTTTTTATCAATTAATTTAACTTCCTTGCCGACAAAATTAATCGTCGGGAACTCGGAACCATTAAAAAAATCTGCAGATCGTAAATGGTCATCCCGTTGTTGTTGGCGGGTATCAATACTTTGAACATCAATTTCCACTTTTACGCTGGTTTTTTCTGGTTCGTTTTCATTTAATTCAACCACACCCGAAAAGTTATTAAATCTTCCTCTTACTTTTGATATCATCATGTGTGTTACCGAAAATTCTACTAACGAGTGAGCTGGATCAATTTGCCAAGACATAAAAACCTCCAAAGTTCTATATATAATAATTTGATATCGTAATAATAAACATTAAATAATAAATTGTCAAATTAAAAAAATTTTTTGTATAACCTTATAACCAAAAACAACTTTATCTGGGAAGGTAAAGCTGTTTTTTGGTTATGAGCATTTATATTGATTATTGAAAAAGAGCCAGTAGTCCAGGAATTGCAATTAAGGCAAAAACAGTAAAATGGATGATGACCAAAGCATTAATTCTCTGTGCACTTTGAAACTCGAGTACACTAGATAACACTCCACCACTGGCGGCAACCAAGAGGGCACCTCCATACCAGGGCAACAAGAATCTATCCGGGGCGATCAGTCCGAGATTGAAGGATAAAGATATTACACCTACAAGAAATACTGCGAAACCCCAGGAGAAAAACCAAAAACGTAGTGAATTAATCATTTTTCCCGATCCATACGATTGGTTCACAAATCCAATTATGAACATGGAAAATCCTGCCAAAATGATAATGATTGGCATAACCAAATTCCAGGTTAAACCCAGCATCAATATTGCACAAATAGCAACTGGAAAAAGTATTCCGACAAGATTGCTGGCCAGTGTGAAAGTAAAGCCCTTTTTCTTTTGGCCATCACCAATAATATTATTGATTGAAGCAAATGCAGGAATTAAAAAGAGTAATGCCCACCAATTTTTTATCCAACTAATATTCGTGCGTTGTACCAGCACCATTACCAACAGTATAAATAAAATGGCTGCCCCGGTAATTCGGTTTGTATTCTTTGATTTTTGATTATTATTCACGTTTCACAATACTTTCCTGGTTTCAGAAAACAATTTTTCCTCC
>DAOUGX010000272.1:0-3263 GCA_034428855.1 Anaerolineaceae bacterium
GCCAGTAAATTTTCCTGGCTGGTGTATTGAATATTGAGATCTTTTTCTGCGTATTCAGCTAACCTTGACCGTTTATGATATAAAACTTTACATTCAAAACCCTTTAAACGGCGTGCCAACTCAATGCCAATTTCGCCAAAGCCAATAATTCCAACTGTTTTGCGATAGAGGGTGCCAATGGATCTTCTTCCAGTGAAGTTGATGGCAAATGTATCTTCATCACTTTTTCGAGGAGCCAGACCCCAATCTTTGTCCAGGGTGATAACATGCATCGCCTCACGCAGGCGTTTAGCCAGTGTCAACATTTGAGTGAGCATGTGTTCTGATACCATGACAGTCATTTCAATCGGCAAATAGCATACATGAATTCCAGCTTTTTGAGCGGCAGCGAGGTCAATATCATAGATTTGGGAACCCAATCGTTGAATTAATTTTAAGTCCTTTCCAGCTGCGATGATCTCTGCGTCAATGATGTCACTGCGTTCTGTGATGAGGAATTGTTTCCCCGGTAGGTTCTTAATTATATCAGTCTTATCAGGATCTCGAAGCATCGTGATCTCAAAATCCTGTGGAGCACCTGCCAAAGCGGATTTTTGATGTCGCTCTCCACGATGGGTAATGAAAAGTACCTGGTGTTTCATTTTTAACTCCTGAATATTAAATTAATTTGTTGTTTCTTCGACTCTCCCTGCCATTAACAAGCCGACACGTTCAATTTGATCAGGGTCTGCCGGAACTTCGCCCATGATCTGGCCTTCAAACATAACCAGGATCCGGTCGCTCAGGCCAAAAATCTCTTCCAGATCGGTTGAAATGAGCAGAATGGCAGCACCGGAATCGCGTTCTGCAATAATTTGTTGACGTACAAATTCAGTCGCGCCAATATCAATCCCACGGGTGGGTTGGTTCACCAATAAAAATTTTGGTCGCCGGTCTAATTCGCGGGCAACCACGACCTTTTGTTGATTTCCACCGGAAAGATGGGCGATTTCTTCATCCACATCTCCAACCCGAATACTGAACTTTTTAACCAGAGACTGTGAGTAATTTTTTATTGTTTTAAATTGAAGAAAACCTCTTTTTGAAAATGGCTGGTCATTGAATGTTTCAGCGATGAAATTCTCGCTGACAGAAAAGGGTAAAATCAACCCCATTTTCTGACGATCCTCTGGAATATGTGCCATTCCGAGACGATTCAATTTCGTTAAATCGCGTTTGGTAATGGATTGACCATTTAATATGATCGAGTCAAAATCACTATCCATTAATCCTGCCAGGGCAAGTGCCAGTTCGCTTTGGCCATTACCAGATACCCCGGCAATACCAACCACTTCACGTTCATGAACTTCGAATGACACATCCCGAACAGCCAGTAATCCGCGTTCGTCCTTTACCGTTAATTTCTTTACCGAAAAAATTTCTTTTCCGGGCATTTTTTCTTTCTTCTTCAAATCCATCAACACATCGCGACCCACCATCATTTTTGCCAATTCTCGTGGATTGGTTTCCCTGGTATTGACAGTGGCGATGGTTTTACCATCCCGCAAAATGGTGACACGATCGCTTATTTGCATTACCTCTTCTAATTTATGTGTGATGAATATGATGGTTAAACCCTTATTTGCCAATTGACGCAGAAAATCCAAAAGATTTTCGGATTCCTGTGGGGTTAATACTGCAGTAGGCTCGTCCAGAATTAATAAATCTGCACCATGATAAAGGACTTTTAGAATTTCAGCACGTTGTTGTTCACCAACCGAAAGATCCTGAACCAGGGACAATGGATCAACATTCAATCCATAATCTTTGCTCATCTGGTTGATCTTTGTAATCACATGATCCATATTGTTGAGCACTTTCCAGGGTTTGTATTGACCCAGGATAATATTCTCGGCTACTGTCAAAGTCTCCACCAGCATAAAATGTTGATGTACCATACCAATGCGGTGAGCAATGGAATCTTTGGGGTTATGGATATCAAAATTTTCATTTTTATATAGAATACAACCGGAATCAGGTTTGTAGAGACCATACAAAATACTCATCAAAACCGTTTTTCCGGCACCATTTTCGCCTAACAGACAGTGGATTTCACCTTGTTGAACTTCTAAATTAACACCCCGATTGGCTTGCACACCACCGGGAAAACTTTTGTGGATATCCTGCATTTTGAGGATGATATCGGGATTCTCGTTTTTTGGCATACTGTTTTCCATCTGGACTCCTACTTATAAGGTACACCAAGTGTCTTTGGTGCCTGCACCCGACTTTTATTAAACCCGATCAAAACGATGATTGTTGCCAGGTATGGTAAAGCCTGTAAGAATTGATAAGGAATGTTTACATTTGGCATAGCCTGGATGCGTAACTGTAAGGCATAGAATATCCCGAATAATAAGGAAGCCCATAATGTGCCCCAGGGTTTCCAGCGGCCGAAGACGACCACGGCTAATGCGATAAATCCACGACCTGAAACAACTCCTTCCACAAATTGATCAGCGTAGGCTAACACCAGAAAGGCTCCCCCGACTGCAGCCAGAGCGGTTCCGATCATGACGCTAATATAGCGCATCCGGAAGACATTAACGCCCACGGTATCCGCAGCTTTGGGGTGTTCTCCCAATGCCCGAATGGATAAACCAAAAGAGGTTTTATACAATACAAAAGTGGCTAAAGGCACGATCAATAAGGTGCCATACACCATAATATTATGTTTGAATAAAACTTCACCGAAAAAGGGAATCGAACTCAGAAATGGAATTTCGATGGTTGGAAAGGTTTTCAAATTCAAAGCTACAGCACTTTCAGAGTACATGGTTCGGTACAGGAAACCTGTGATGCCCATACCAATCATATTAAACGCTGCCCCAACCACAATCTGATTTGCCTTAATGGTGATGGTAAACAGAGCAAACAGCAGACCACTCAGGATACCAGCGATAATGGCTGCAAGCAAACCCAACCACAGGCTACCACTCTCAAAAGCTACCGAATAAGCCGTGAAAGCGCCTATCAGCATCACCCCTTCGAGACCAATATTGATGATGCCTGCTTTTTCTGAAAATACTTCTCCCACTGCGGCATACAGAATGGGGGTGGCCATACGCCAGGTGGCAGCTAAAATACTTTGTAAAAATAAAATGGAAGGTATGAGGTCCATACTCGATCTCACTCCTCTTTTTCTTTTGAAACATAACTATACACGCCAAAGGCAACCACTGATAAGATGACCAATCCTTGAATCAGGAAGACCAATACAGAGG
>DAOUGX010000273.1:0-5576 GCA_034428855.1 Anaerolineaceae bacterium
AACAAATTCCAGCAAGCCAGGAGTACCTCCGGAAGTTCTGTTCTTGAACATCACGATCCAGGCCATGGCGATTGTCCAGGAAGGCATGATGTAAGGAACGGTTGCTAATATATGAATGATTTCCCTGCCTGGGATATCTGTTCTGACCACCAGCCAGGCCATTAATCCACCGATCGTTAGCGCCAGAAATGTTGCTCCTAAAGATACTGTTAAGGAATGCAGTAAAGGTTCAAAAGTCATGATCCTGGCAATTTGCCCGGTGAGCATCCTGATCCAGTGGTAAAAGGTGAAATCGCCAATTTCTGCATCTTTCAACACCCTTAAATCCATTTCCTGAACAGTTAGCGTGGTTGCAATCATCCGATAAAGTGGGATGATGACCATGTAGAACATCACAGCCAGCATAATAATTGAAAGGACAATATGTGGGGTTGTTAGCCACCGATAGATCCGTCGGAGACGTGCCACCCAAAGTTGTTTGTTATCTTGTGAAGCGATTGTTGCATTGGACATTAAGAGACTCCTCCATGAAAACCAATTTCAGACAGACAAAATATGATTGATTTACAGACCTCCTGAACATAAATGATTTTATGAATCATGATTGGCATTGTTGGTGCTTAACCTTTTGCGTAAATCATCTAATTTATCCAAAGTTGTCATCACTTTTTCCTGATTTTCACCAGCGACTGTTAAGAGTATGGCATTGATGACGGTCATGGGAACAACAAGCGAATGAAATTCGCCTACTGGTCCTCGTCTGGCTGCTAATGTAACATCCGCTTTTCCATTCAAAATCGTATCGAGCGTATCTGTTAGCATAATGATTGGACACCCCACCTCTGCACCATATTCAAGCACCAGGTTTAAAGTAGGATTCTGGTCGAAGAAACAAATAACAAATAAAAGATCTTCAGGTGTCAAAGTTAATAATGGTTCAATCACTTCTCTGCCAGAATTGATGAGGGGAATGACATCTTTTCCAAAGCGTCTCAGGCGTATCTCCATAAGATCAACCAGAGAAATCGAAGGGCCTAATCCGAAAACAAAAATTCTTTTGTGTTTTTTAAATAAATCGACCGCCTGTCTCATAGCAGCGCGGTCAATAGAATCCAGTGCCTGGGACAGGTAATCAATTTCAGTTACAGCCAATCGGTCAAAAATATCTCCCGCTTCCCGCAAATCTTCCAATCGACCTCGAATTCGACTGGAATGGGTCACCCTCCGTCGAAAATTATCCTGCAACACAGTTCGCATGGCTGGATAACTGGGAAAACCCAAAGTCCTGGCAAATCTCACAAGTGTGGCTTCGCTAAGATTTAATCTCTTTGCGATTTCCCCAGCTGGTAGAAAGGCAGATTCTTCCTGATTTTTTCGCAAGAAATTTGCGATCCGTTTTTCACTTTTGGTTAAATTTGGAAATTTCTCACTAATGATTAAACCAAAATCCGGATTTTTTTCAGATTTCTCGTTACTCACCATCACCTCTATTGTATTTTTAGAATGGGAAACAAAATTATGAATTATGAAAATTTACTTTCATTTGAAACATTGTACAACAAATAATTATGAATTGCAAGTTATATTTCAAAAATTTAAGGTTTACTGGGGATTTTTAAGAATTCTTTTTTCTACTTCTTTCTTCAATTTTGTTGTTAACCAGATCTGGGCTTTGGTTGTATCAACCAGAAGATCACAATTTCCTATTTGTGGGATATAGGCAGATTCAGCCATCAGGAATTGTTCTCGAAAGTATCGGTTTAAGAAGTAAGTGATTTCATATTTCTTGCGATAATCCATATCCCGTTTCCATTTTCGTTTCAAACGAATTTCATCATCTGTCAGATAAACCACCTTTAGATCAATTAATTCTGCTACTTCTGGGTATAAAAATGGAAAATTGCCTTCAATAAATATAATGTCAGCGGGAAGAATTTCACCCATGGTTCGGTCAGGTTTCAATAATCCACCTTCCGTATGGCTGGAAGTGGCACTGATAAAATCGTACTGCGGTATGAAAATATTTTTTCCAGTTCGCAGATCCTGCAATGCGCTAATAAACATCTCAAAATGCAAGGCTTCTTTACCCAGAGAATCAATTCCTTTCTCTTCCCTCAAGTCGCGATCGGTAAGAAAATGATCGATTTCCAGTGAAGTAAAAGATAAATTCAATTTCTTGAAATCTTCCTGAATTCTCGAAACGATCTCCGTTTTTCCTGCAGCTGTTTGACCTGCAATCCCAATAACACATGGTTTATTATTTGATTGAACAAACATCTGAAGGATTTCAACAAAACAAGTGTCGACTTCTGCATTGGCTTGTTTAAATTTTGGGTAGCCAATCGATTGAAAACGCTTAAGTGTTTCCTGCTTTACTTCAAACGATTTAAAAGGTAATTCTCCCAACCAGAGAGACTTAGATGGGTTGTTATACTGTGTTCGGTGAAAGAATAAAAAACCTCTGACATCAAAATAAAAATGTTGAAGGATCCATCCTTCACTATACTTTTTCTCAACCAAACCTTTGAATAACATTTGTGTCAAATGCAGGATATGTGGATCAATGACAAGTTTTCCATTATGTCTCAGTTTTAATTGGATTGATTCATAAAATTCTCGGGTATTGATCAATTTTTCGATTTGAAAAGAATCCAGTAATTGCACTGAATGCCAACCATTGACAGGAATGATGTTTTCGAGAGCGTACCGAAATTCATACAATTCCAAATCCATAATTGCTGGTGCAATCGACTGCATAGATTTGTATAATTTTTCTGAAAAAACTTCATTTGAATCATTCATATATCCTCTTTATTTAAGCACCATATTTAGCCACCCGTCCCGCATTTGCCAGAACAATCGGCATGATATGTTTGGCATTCAACTGGCCTAAACTGCCGGTCGCACAGGCTTTTTCTCCAAATTCAGGGATGTAATCTGGACGGCAATATTTTGAATACAACAATAATGGAACTGGATGCCAGCTGTGAAATTTCATAACTGCAGGCGAGGAATGGTCTCCGGTAACAATAATTACATCAGGATTCAATGATAAAAGTCGCGGAATTTGTTGATCAAACTCTTCGATTGCTTTCACTTTTCCCTCAAAATCACCATTTTCACCACAGGTATCGGTTTTCTTGAAATGTAAATAGAAGAAATCATGCTCTTGCCAATTTTGTTCGAGTGTGGTGAATTCATCAGCCAATGAAACCCCGTCTACATCTAAAATCTTCATTCCCGCCAACCTTGAAACACCACGATACATACCATTCACGGCAACACAGGCTGGATTCAATTTATACATTTCCTGAAATGTCGGAACAATTGGTAATCGCGCAAATCCTCTTAACAACACCATATTGGCTGGTTTTTCATCTATTAAAATCAATTGAGCTTTTTCTATGAATTCATTCACAATCTCTGCAGTTCTCTGGGAGCCATGATCGAAAGACTTTAATCTCAATGGTTTCGTCCCATTGATGAGTGGATCGGTTTCACTGACGTGAGTCGATAAACCCTCACCTCTTAAGATAAAAGCAAAACGATGTTCTTTAACAGATTCTAGAAATATTTCGACTCCATTAATTTGTATTTTTCGTAATTTTTCAATTAATTCCTTGCTTTGTTCGGTGGGAATCCTTCCAGCTCTCCGATCGATCAAAATATCATTCTCATCAACTGTACAAAAGTTACCCCTGGCAGCTACATCATCTGGATGCAGATCAAAATCCACCCCCAAAGCTTCTAATGGACCACGTCCTATTTCGCATTCCAGTGGGTCATATCCAAATAATGCCAAATGTCCAGGGCCACTCCCAACAGTAATGCCCGGACCTAAAGGTATTGATAAGCCCAGAGATGATTTCATCGCTAAAGCATTCAGGTTGGGTTTTTGTGCTGTTTCAAGTTCAGTTTTTCCACCTGGTTCTTTGGGTAACCCTCCCAATCCATCCATTATCAACATCACTATTTTTGTTTGTTTTGGAATTGTTTGTTTTCGAAAAAAATCTTCGAACATTTACTTCCTCAATTCTGTGTAACCATCTAACCTTGTTAACTATTTTTACCAATTTTCTCTTGCCAATCAGGAGTCAGCCACAACCACCCTGCAGTAGTATCTACCGCTACATCACAAACTTCCATCAGGGGAAGATAAATTTCTTTAGCTCGAAAATATTGTGTCTTAAAATATCGGTTAACAAATCCAACCGGATCATATTTTTTCCGTAAGTCAATATCGCGAAACCATTTTCTTTTGAGCCGAATCGGATCATCGGTGAGATAAACGATTCTTAACCCTATCATTTCGTCCAATTCTGGGATGTAGAATGGAAAATTCCCTTCCAGAAATATCACATCTGCTGGTTTAATTTCCATTGGTGTTTGACCAGGTCGCAAATTTCCTTCTAGATCGTGGCTGGAGCGGGTTAAATAAAAATCATAACGCGGGATTAATACTGACTTACCCAATAATAAATCTTTCATGGCAGTCATAAATAATTCATAGTGAATAACATCCCTGCCCTGTGCTTTTCCATCCCGAAATTCTTTATCCTTAAAAAAATTATCCATTTCAATGGTGGAAATTTCTAATCCTTTTTCATGCATATATGCTCTGATTTGTTCGGTAATTTCTGTTTTTCCCGCCCCTGTTGGCCCAGCTAAAGCCAATAAAATAGGAATCCCATGATTTTTCAAAAGTTGATCTATGATTTTGATGAATTCCCGATCAATTAGAGAATTAGCTTGACTGAACGCCTTATAACCAATTTCCTGGTATGAATTGAATTGAGTTTGTTTTGGTTCAAATTCCAGGAATGGTTTATTCCCAAAATGTTCTTTAATTTTTAGATTGTAATACCGGGTACGAACAAAAAAACAAAAAGAACGGATGTCAAAATAGAAATGATCATTCACCCAATCGCAGGATAATTCATTCGTTATTAAACCCATAAAAATTTGCTGAGTCAACCACTGGATTGTTTCATCCAGAATAATTTTGTTACCACATAATGGTTTTAATTGCACTTTGTCGAAGAATTCTTCGTTAAATTCCATTGTGATCAAATTCTGGGGTGAAATTTTCTCGATTGAATTCCAACCATAAGGTGGTTTTATTCCATTCAATGCGTATTCAAACTCATAGAGTTCAAGATCGGCAACCCCTGGATTTAAACACACCATCTTTGGATATAAGGCATTTACGATCAGATCTTCATCATGGAAATCAAAATTATTTGTCATCATATACATCCTTAATGGTATGAATTACCAATCCCAGAGACGAAAGCATCATATGCTTTCTTTATTTTTCCGTAATTCCCATCCCGATCAAGCGCAATTCCTCTGCCGATTGCTGATACGATCTGACCGACGCCAATTTCAGATATTTTTTTCTCTAATTTTTCTATCAGATTCGGTGCACTACCTGGTTCAGTGCTACGACCATCAAAAATGAGATGCAAAAAAACATCTTCCATCCCTTTTTCTTTGGATAGTTTTAACAACGCCAGTGGGTAATCAATGGATCCATGCGAACTTTTCTCCGTTAAGAGTCCAATTAAATGAAGTGC
>DAOUGX010000274.1:0-1871 GCA_034428855.1 Anaerolineaceae bacterium
GTTATATTCCCCAAAAATGAACCTAATAAATGACTTAAGGCCTCTTCTTCATTGACATCTCTCAAAACCAATACGGTTTGTGTTTGATTTGATCCGTTGCTTGGAAGGTGGGCATGGGTGATTGATAAAATTCGTACTTCATTCTCGTTTAAAATAAATTTCGTGCGCAGTTTTTCACCTAAAGGTGCTAATAATTCCAGAAATGAACTGGACTGATCTGAAGCAACAAGGACAGAATTGATCGACTTTCCCAGCACAGTTTCTTCTTTCCAACCTGTGATACGTTCCGCGCCAGGGCTAAAGTAATCAATATATTCGCCATCCAGTATGATGATACCTTCCACAATGGAATCCAATAATAAATCACTCCATTGTTTTTCTTTTTGTAATGATGATATGGCATTTTCAATACGGGCACGAGAATTTTCCAACACCTGAGATAGTTCGACAACTTCCTGTAATCTAGTTTTTATTTGCACAGGTTCGGAGAGGTCAAGTTTTTCGTAATGATTGGTTGCTTCAATCAATTGAGATATGGGGCGTTGAATAAATTGAGCTAAAAATGCGCCAAAAATGATGGATATCAAAACAACGAAGAGAATTACAATAGTCAGTATCAACTCTTGTTGGCGCTGATCCTGTTGAATACTGGTAATATCAAGAGCGACTTCCACTTCCAATCCTGAACTTTTAAGGGGGAAATAGGAAACATAATATACATGCCCACCCATGCTGTATGATTTTTCAAACTCTATGTCAGAAAATCTGGATGGTAAAGCCCGTAAATTTGTTTTGGGAGATAATGCGGTGCCAAAACTGGTGACGATCACCTCTTCATTCTCTACAATCGAATGATAAAGATCACAGGTATTGCACATATCCATTAATAAGGAGTCGTCCAGACGAATTCCGAGAATTAAAAACGCCGAATCAATTTTAGCTTCATCAATTCTTCTACCACGCAACAACCAGACTTCTTTTTGATGATCATTGATGAATGTGATATAGATAGGGTTAGTCCCCAATTGGCAATTCGTCACAGGTATCGTGTTTCCTGAGGTCGCGATTATATTTCCGACATCATCACAAACAATCATTGCAGAAACCTTAGGCATACCATTATGAATACCTGCTAACTGTTCATTTAAAAAGGTACGATTGGAAATATTTTCCCGCACCTGAAATGAAATATGAGAGGCAGTGAGTACAACTAAGTCTTCCAGTTGATTTTCCAGCGCCTGATAAAAAGAACTTACCATTGTGAGACTTTGTTGCCGTTTTGAAGTTTCCAGATATCGATAATTTATCCATAAAGCAGTTAATCCAACAATGGTGACACTTAGAATTGTCAATAAAGCAAAGCTGGCTATTATCTGAGTTCTAAGCGTAAAAGTTCTAAGTCCCTTTTGACTTATCGGTTTAATTTCCAATAAAAACTCCAAACCTCATGAAAAGTCTAACTTAATGTAATTCAGGGGAAAATAATTTATTAATTTTACATTAAAATCTTGTTTAATTAATAGATCCGAAACGTGAACTAACAAAAAAGTGAATTGTCGTATTAGTTACCCCTAAACTCAATTATGTGATATATTAGACTGTCTTTGTTGATTAATGATAATTTCAACAGTCCAGGACTTCCTGGTTATTTTTGTAAAAATCCACTCTTGATAGTCTAATGGTGAAACCGAAAAAACGGAGCTAGAGAGTGGGCGTAAGGACCACTTACGTACATAGCGCTGCCATTAAAGGATTATTAATTGAGTTTCAAAACTTTTTCATTTCACCCGCAAATTAATGCGGGCATATTTACTGCCGGGTATAATACACCCACTCCAATTCAAACACAGGCAATTCCAGCCATTCAAAGT
>DAOUGX010000275.1:0-3998 GCA_034428855.1 Anaerolineaceae bacterium
CAGATCCCAGCACTGATTCTGGCTTTCTGGCGAAATGTATTTATGGTCGCCACTCTTATCCCTGCATTTTGGCTTCTCAATAAACAATTACTGAAAATTAAAAGTCAACAACTAGTATTCTTAATTATTTATGGCCTGATTGTTTCTGTCTTTAATTCATTCTGGACTTTGTCCGTCTCGATTAATGGTGCAGCTGTTGCTACAGTTCTGGTGTATTGTTCTGCAGGATTTACTGTTTTGTTAGGGTGGTGGATCTTAAAAGAAAAGCTTACCTGGATAAAAATTGTTGCTGTCGTGATGAGCCTGGGTGGTTGTGTTTTGGTAGCCGGGGCTTATGAACCACAGATGTGGAACACCAACTTAGCTGGAATCCTTACTGGTATTCTTTCCGGGGTTTCCTACGCTGCTTACAGTCTGATGGGGCGATCTGCCTCTCAAAGAGGGTTATCTCCCTGGACAACATTATTGTATTCTTTCGGATTTGCAGGCATCTTTTTGTTGATTTTCAATCTCATCCCTGGCAATTTCTTGATTGGTAAAGCGACTCAGGCGAGTGATTTACTATGGTTAGGAAATCAATGGGATGGCTGGCTTATACTATTTTTACTGGCAGCCATTCCAACCTTATCAGGGTTTGGTTTTTACAATATTAGCCTCAGTTATTTGCCTTCCAGCATCGCTAATCTGATTGTCACGATGGAACCGGCATTCACCGCAGTAACCGCTTATTTATTATTAGGAGAACGATTAACCACCACTCAAATCATTGGCAGCATCATCACCCTGGCAGGTGTGGTATTCTTAAGATTATTTGAAAATAAAGAACTGATCAGGAAAATGAAACCAGCAAAGATGAACGCTTCTGTCTAGAAGGAGTTTTGAGATGGTTGAGCAGGCTGTTATTGACTGGTTGTTAGCATCATCGTCCCCTTCCATACGATATTTGACATTACGAGATCTGACAGGTCTCTCAGAGGATCATCCCGACTGTAAAACTGAATATACAAATATTCAACGTACTGGTGCTGTGCCATCAATCCTGAATTTTCAGGTGCAACCCGGGCGTTGGAATTATCCGCAACATTATTACACCCCTAAATATACCAGCACCCATTGGACGATGATGCTTCTCGAGGAATTACTTTGTGATCCTCAAGAGCCTCGCTTTCAGGCTGCAGCAGACTTCATGCTTTCAGCAACCGAAAATAATATAACAAAATACTCTCAAGAAAATAACAGTAACTGGGCTTGCTTATGGGGTAATATAATCCGTTATGTTGTTTATGCTGGTAAAACATCCGACGAACGTCTGCAAAATATGATAGATCTGACAGCTCAAAGCTTACTGAAGGAACAATGTAAATGTAATTGGAACTGGCAAATGCCCTGTGTTTGGGGTGCAGCCCGATCCATCTGGGGATTAATCCGTATCCCTTTCGCGGAAAGATCTGATCCTGTCAACCAGGCGATACAAGCTGGAATTGATTTTGTATTGAAGAATGTGAATACAATCATTTCCAACCAACCCAACCAGGTCGAAAAAACCACGCATACCATCTGGGGAAAAATAAACTTTCCGTTATTCTATCAGGCGGATATTTTGTTCATTTTACGGCTGCTAAAAGAATTAGATCAATTGGATCATCCCCTGGCGTTGAATTTACTCCTTCGGCTGAAATCCAGACAAAAGCCGGATGGCCGTTGGCGCGGGTCAAGCCCCTATCGACAACGAACTTACCCGGAGTTAGGTGGACCAGAAGAGACTTCGCGTTGGGTCACTTTGCAGGCAACATCAATAATACAAAAAGCGAGGTTTTATGCTTGATTGGTATGAATTTATCTGGATTGGACTGGCTGCTCTCGCTGGTGGATTTATCAATGCCATTGCTGGAGGAGGCACGCTGATCACCTTCCCGGTACTCACAGCTGTTGGTTTACCAGCTGTAGTAGCTAATATTACCAACACCGTGGCTCTCAGCCCGGGGTACTTAGGTGCAACCATTGCCCAGTGGAATGATTTAAAAAGCCAGAAAAAACGGTTATGGTTATTTGTCCCGGCAGCCATCCTGGGAGGGATCATTGGTGGCGTTTTGCTTTTAAATACAGGTGAAAAATTATTCCGTTCTTTAGTTCCGTTTCTCATCCTGTTGGCATCTGGATTATTAGCAGTCGGTGATCCTTTACGAAATTTTATCAACCGGCGCCTGAGTACAAAAGGGGCTTCACTGGAACATATCCAATATGCCATTTTACCTGTCACCCTGGCTGCTGTGTATGGCGGGTATTTTGGGGCAGGACTGAGCGTGATCGTTCTGGCTGTGTTGGGATTTTTAATCAATGACTCGTTAACCCGTTTAAACGCATTGAAGCAATCGATATCCTTCAGCGTCAATATGGCTGCCGCTATGTTCTTTATCTTTTCCGGTCAGGTAAATTGGTCCGCTGCATTGGTAATGGCAATCTTCGCCATCCTCGGAGGGTCGTTGGGCGGCAGACTTGCGGGCAAAATTAAACCTTCAACTTTGCGCTGGACTGTAGTCGTTATCGGTGTAATTGTCTCAATTATTTACTTTATTCGTTAATCTCTGGTAAGTGTTCTACTCCAGGGATGGAAAAAAATTCAAAGGCGTGGTTCTCTCCAGTTCCTGTTCAGCATTGTACGCTACCCGTAAGAGGAGATGTTCCTGCCAATGCTTCGCCATAGCCTGGACACCAACCGGTAATCCATGCGAATCATATCCTGCAGGGAATACAATCGAGGGAATCCCGGTCAGATTGCCTGGGAAAATAAAGCGCATATATTCCGTATCAATGGACAGGTCAGACCAACCGAGCGTTGGATTCTGTACCGGAAATGGCTGGGCAGATTTGGCGGTTGCAGGAGACAATACAACATCAACAGTAGAGAAAATGTCATTAATGATTCTCATCGCTCTGGTACGAATACGATTTGCCTGTAAATAATCCACTGCATTCATTTCTTCTCCCAGAACAAGACTTAAACGGACGGCGTCTGCCATTTCATTTCGTTGCGTTTTATATGCACGCATACACATGGCCATTTCAGACAAAATCGTGACCGCATGCGCTATCCGCATTTCATCCAGTTCAGGGATTTCAATCTCAACAATTTCTCCTCCCCGTTTTTCAAATTTGGATAACATCTCTTTAAAAGCCAAAACCACATCCGGGTCCGCATGCTCATTCCATTCCGGGTAAACGCCTAATCTTAACCCATCAAGATCGGGTCGATTCCAATCTCGAAGGTTAACCGGCGGTTGAATGAGGCTATTTGGATCTTTCAGATCTGGCCCTGCCACAATGGAATAAACCAAAGCAACATCATAAACGCTGGCACCAATTGGCCCCAAATGTGCCATCGACCAGGTTAATGGTGCAGCGCCAAATTCACTCACTCTACCAAAAGTTGGTTTCAACCCTACAACACCACATAATGCAGCAGGAATGCGAATGGAACCCCCACCATCCGCACCAATTGCCACTGGAACCAATCCAGCGGATACCGCAGCAGCAGAACCACTGGAACTTCCGCCAGGATCACAATCCAGATTATATGGATTTCGCACAGTTCCATGGTGTACATTCATACCATTCGGTGCAATACCAATTTCATGCATATTGGTTTTCCCAACCAACAACGCCCCTGCTGCCCGTAAACGAGCAACAACTGTGGAATCCGCAAGGGCTGGTTGTTTACCTAAGAAGGATGTGCCAATTGTGGTTGGATAAGGCGTCATATCAACTTCATCTTTTACCGCCACCGGTACACCATCCAATGGACTTAGTCGATTACCAGACTTGCGCCGTTGAACTGCAGCTTCTGCCTGTCTGAATAAATCTTCGCGATTAAGAGCAATAAAAGCTCTGATGGGTTTTTCACCTTGCTCTGAACTCCTGATATTTCGAAGGACATGTTCCGCTACTTCAACAGGAGTGGTTTCATTTTTCTGATATTTTTGGGAATAGTCCAACGAAGT
>DAOUGX010000276.1:0-4840 GCA_034428855.1 Anaerolineaceae bacterium
TATGCAGAATGTTAATGCGGTTGATCCTACTTTGTTTTTTCACCATGGTAAGTGGTGGCTATTCACAGGAATGCGGGAAGTTGCTGGAGTTTACCCGGATGTTGAACTTTTTCTCTTTTATGCCGATTCTTTATTTTCTGATAACTGGGTATCTCATCCATGTAATCCGATAATTTCTGATGTATCCAGAGCTCGTCCAGCAGGAATGCCTTTTATTCACCATGACAAACTATATCGACCTTCTCAGAATTGCCTTGATTTTTATGGCACTAGTTTTAATATCAATCAAATTATTCAATTAAGTGAGACGGATTATAAAGAACAGAAAATCTTAACTGTTCGTCCAGATAATTATAAACAAATACAAGCTACCCATACTTTTAATTATTTTTTAAAATATTCCATTATGGATGCGCTCAATTGGAAACCAAAATAGAAAGTTAATTGAGAAACGCATGTTTCAATCCAATAATAGTCTGCTATCAAATTTCTAATTCTTTTTTCAGTAAAACCATAATTCGATGTTCATCATGGAAGTGCGTTGTTAAGGAATTTTTTCGATAAAAAAAATATAAAAAAAGAAATGATCTTCGATAATCAATTAAGAAACTTACTAATTGTTGGGCCACTTCCTCCACCCATTGGAGGATCACCTTTAACCTTGCAAGTGATTCTAAATGAGTTGAAAGAATATTCAACAATTCAGACTTCGGTGATTAATACCTCTCCTTCCACGAAAGTTAATAAAAAAATGACAGGATTTAACCTGGAAAAAGTAAAAAGGATGTTTTTTATCCTGATTAAATTTTATCAGATGATTCGGAAACAGGATGTAGTCCTCGTTTTTGCAAATGATTTGTTTGCCTTTTTTCTTGTTCCGCTTTTGGTGATGAGTTCACGTTTATATAAAAAACCAATTTTCATCAAACCGGTTGGAAGCAATCTCGATCTATTTATTGAACAAAAAGGAAAGCTTGTAAAAAAAATTATGTTATATGTCATCAAATCATCAGAAGGTTTATTGGCACAAACGAAGGTTCTGACAGATTATTTCCAAAACCAGGGTTGTAAGAATGCATTTTACTTGCCTGGTTGTCGACCAATTAAAATCATTGACAACAATCCACGTGAACCTTCTGAGAATTTAAGAATTATATACCTGGGACATATCACGATTTTTAAAGGACCTTTGGTCCTTCTTGATGCTCTGAAAATACTCGAGAAACGTGGAATTCTGAATATAACTTGCGATTTTTATGGACCAATCCATGACAATGTCGAAAATCAATTTACCCAAAAAATTGAAGATACTTATTGTGCATATTATAAAGGTATGGTGGAACCGGGAATGGGGTCTGAAATCATTTCTCATTATGACCTGCTGGTTTTACCGACATGTTACGACACAGAAGGACACCCAGGTGTAATCATTGAGGCCATGCACGTTGGAGTACCAGTTATAACAACTCAAAAAAGAACATTGTATGAATTGATAACACCTGGGGAAAATGGTCTATTGGTTCCAGCGGAAGATGCCCCTGCACTGGCTGAAGCTATTCAAACAATGATGGATGGAGAATTGAGAAAAAGGATGGGAAAAGCAAATCTAATAAAGGGATTTGAATTCCGGTCAGATATTGTTGTAGGAAAATTAGTGAATTATTTGTTCAATAACTCCAATAATAAATCAGAAATCCTGAAATCTTAATGCATCACAATCAATTGGATTTTCATATTCCTCTTAACAAAGGACACTTTTGCGATTTGAATACGGGTGTTGATTGAAAATTTTAATGATCATTCCCCATTACCTCCCTGACTTAGGACCCAGTGCTCCACTTTTTGCCAGTCTAGCCCAAGAATTATCAAAACGTGGGCACTCCATCATCATATTAACCACTGTACCTCATTACCCAACAGGTGTCGTGCCCGCTGAATTTCGAAAAAATTTTATTCAGCAAGAAAAAGTTGATCGGATTGAAATAAACCGAATCCGAATCCCATCAGTAGACCGGTCTCACTTAGCAAAAAGGTTTCTCCAATTCATCATTTATCAAATTGGAGCCACCTGGGTTGGTCTTTCAAAAAAGTACGATGTTGTTTTTACAGCTAATCCTGGCGTATGGGTGTGGTTGCCATTTTTAGTTCATTGCGTTCTTCGCCGAAAACCATCAATTTATTCCGTTTACGATGTTTATCCGGATGTGGGTATCCAATTAGGGATTTTTAAAAATCATTTTGTGATCAAAATGGTAAGCTTTCTGGAAAGGTATTGTCTTAATCATGCGAGAATAGTTCGCATTATTTCTGGATCTTTTAAGCAAGGGTTACTCAATTTGGGAGTAACTGAATCGAAGATTTTATTAATCCATGATTGGGTTGATGTTGATTTGATTAAGCCAATTCCCAAAATCAATTTGTTTAGTGAAAACCAAAATCTTTCTAAAAATTTTGTGGTTTTGTATGCAGGGAATTTAGGATTTTCACAGGGACTGGAAATTATTGTACAGGTTGCCAGAGAATTATCGACAGATCCTGAAATTCTCTTTTTGTTTGTTGGTGATGGATCCGGTCGATCACATCTGATCGAAGAGGTTAATAAAAATCAGTTATCGAATGTTCGATTTATCGAATTTCAACCGCGTGAATTACTTCCTCAGGTGCTGGCTAGTGCTGATATATCTTTAGTTGTGTTAAAGAAAAGCATCGGATTTAGTTCCATACCCTCAAAAATACTATCGATTTTAGCCAGTAACCGGCCTATCCTGGCCAGTATCGATGAGGGTTGTGAAGGCTGGCAATTAATTCATAATGCTGACGCTGGGATTTGTGTTTCGCCAGAAAATGCAATCGCACTTGCAGATGCGATTGTCAAATTAAAAAATGATAAATCTATGCGGGAGCAGTTCGGGAATCATGGGAGAGATTGGGTACTCCAGCATCATTCTCCCCAGGTTGCAGCTGACCATTTTGAAAAATTGTTTTTCTCAATACTTCATAATTGATCTTAACAAATTAATCAATAAGATTTTTAATGGGTATTGAAAACGAGTTTTTTTAGTAAACGAGGTTGTCAGTGAATAATCGCCATATGCAGAGTAGAATATTGGTTTTTATTCTATTCATTAGTTTAATCCTGTTGCTAATTATTTCAGTTTTTTATAAGCAGATATTTCAAAAGATTGGGGATTATTTACTGGTTAAAGACGATCTGGTTCCAGTTGATGTCATCCATGTAATTGCTGGAGATGATTATCGTAGCGAATATGCATTTCAATTATATAAACAAGGTTTAAGCAAGTATATTTTCTTTACAGGTGGTTGGTGTAAATACCATGGTTATTATCATGGCAACCATGGAAAAGAATTAGCGATCCAAAATGATATACCTGAAAGTGCAATTGCATATGACGATTCAAATGTAAAAAGCACTTATGATGAAATTTTATTATTAAAAAAATGGATTGATGTCAATCCAAACAAAATCAAATCGATCTTGATCGTTAGTGATCCTTTTCATATGCGTAGATCAAAATGGATTGTTAATAAAATATTTGGAGGTGAAATAAATGTAATTATGGCACCAGTCCCGATGGATTGGACAATTTCAGGTAATAATTGGTGGCAGGATAAGACGTCTAGAAAATATATCATCGAGGAGTATGTTAAGTTAGTTTATTATTTCTTTAGATATCAGTTATCCATAAATTGGTTGGGGGTTTTTGATACTGAATAATTAATAGTTAAGTTTGGCAAGGAGCTTTCTATGGATACGAAAACCTATTTAGAATGGCTTCAACGTCAAGGACATCACATTTATAAAACTCAAAGCTCTTATTGGTACGACGCTGGTCCAAGAGTTGTTCAGGCGTTTCCACATCATAAATTGATTAAACCAACACAGCAAGAACTAAATAGTTTTTTATTTAAAAATGGATTAATTGCATTAAGATATTCATCTCCGATCAATTCACAAACAGGTATGGCAAGCTATCACGTTGTCTTGCACGAGCCATATACCCTGGACAAACTTCATCATCAGGCTCGTGGTGGAGTAAAAAAAGGGCTGGCTAACTTTCAAGTGGAACAAATTCGATTTGAAAGGCTGGCAGAGGAGGGGTGGGCTCTGCAACACGATACACTTGATCGTCAAGGCAGATTAAAAAGCATGAACCAGGATGAATGGAGAAAAATTTGTCTTTCTGCGTGTAACCTACCTGGGTTTGAGGCATGGTCCGCCATAAGTTGTGGAGAACTGGCTGCAGCACAAATTATCGCCAGAGTGGGTAATACTGCTTGTGTTCCTTATGCAGTCAGTCATAGGAAATATTTATGTAATCACGTGAACAATGTATTATTTTTTACTGTTAGTAGGAACTTATTATCCAGACCAGGAATAACGAATATTTTTTACTGTTTACATTCTTTGGATGCCCCAACAAGTGTTGATCAATTTAAAAATCGAATGAATCTGATTTTCAAACCTGTCCTTCAGCGGGTGGTGTTTCATCCAATGCTCACACCATTTATTACTGATCAATCATATCAATTAATTCAATATTTATCCAAGAAAGACCCTGCCAGTTCTTTCTATGCAAAAGCTGAAGGGATGGCAAGATTTTATCTTAACGGGAAAAAGCATCTTGATGATCAGGAATGGCCAGAATTTACTTCCCAACACAAGGAAAAAATCATTTCTTCCTTAAATATAATGAGAACTCATGAGTTAGTAAAACCTGGAGAGAGTTATGAATCAATTTGAGGGTTGTCAATTACCTTGTTTGCCAAAAATGTCTGAAGGAAGAATTAATTCTGATGAGCAATCTTTAAAATTCAGGAT
>DAOUGX010000277.1:0-1553 GCA_034428855.1 Anaerolineaceae bacterium
GAAGACCCCGAGCATTTTCCAAAAGTGCTTTCTGCTTCCGTGAATACTTTTTACCAGGGATTCTTATCCACAGTTTTTAACGATGTACCCTGGCTATTCAGCACGACCATTCAAGGCAGAGACCAGGTCATGGGCGTATTGGGCGGGTTCAGTATTGCAAAAAAAATCTCTCTCAAAAAAGAAGAAATTTTCACCATCATTGCCAGGCAAATCGGGGCCACCATGGAGAATATCCAGTTAGAACAAAAAGATTCTGAAATTGCGGTGATGAAAGAAGTCGATCGCATCCGATCTGAATTAATTGCCAATGTATCCCATGAAATGAAAACGCCGCTGGGTCTGATCATGATTATGGCCAGTTCTTTATTACGCGATGAAGTAAACGTGGATAAGGAAGTTCAGAAATCACTGATAAAAGATATTTACCAGGAAACCTGTAAGTTGGATGAAATCGTTGAAAACTTATTGAGTATCTCCAGTGTTCAATCGAGAAAAGAGCGTCTGCAATTATCCCCGACCAACATGATCGAGTTGGTACAGGAAGTGATTCGCACATTGGCTGCCCAGTTGGCAGAGCATAAAGTTCTGATCGATTTTCCCGAAGCCCCGTTTATTTTGAACATAGACGGAAGGCAAATTGAGGAAATAATCAAAAATCTGTTCATTAATGCCGTCAAATATTCACCTGCCAATACCACCATTTCCATTCATGCGAATCAAATTGGTAATGAGTTGGTGATCCGCATCAAGGACCAGGGTTTTGGCATATCCGAGGAAGATATCGATAAAATTTTCGACCGATTCTATCGGGTGGATGATGACCGGGTGAAACAGGCACCGGGTGTTGGATTGGGTTTATCCATCTGCAAGGAAATTGTCGAAGCACATGGAGGAAGAATTTGGGCTGAAAGTAAGATCGGTCATGGCTCCTCCATCTTCTTTTCATTACCAATCCAACCATAATTCAGGGGAATCACCATTTCAGGAAAGGAAACCCATGAGAAAAGGGAAAACCCTTATATTAGTTGCTGATGATATGGTTCGATATGTTACTTCGATTAAAATCATTTTGGAAGCAAATGGTTATGAAATCCTGACCGCTTCTGATGGAGAGATGGCAGTTGCTCTGGCTGCAACGGAAACCTTAGATTTAATTCTGATGGACATTCGCATGCCCAAAATGGATGGTCTTCAGGCGTGTACCCGCATCCGCGAGTTTTCAACCGTACCCATCATCATGTTTACAGCCTTAGGGGAAGAAAAGGATATCGTCGCTGGTCTGGAAGCGGGAGCGGACGATTATATTACCAAACCATTTGGGGCGGATGAGTTATTAGCCCGTGTAAAAGCCACCCTGCGGAGATCACAATTCCAATCTGCCATAAATCCCGAACCAAATATTTGCATCGGAGAGTTAATGGTTGATCTGGCAGGTTATCGGGTTACTTTACAGGGAAAAGACATCGATCTCACCTCTACAGAATGCAGAATGCTGGCAGAATTGGCAAAAGTTGCTGGCAAGGTGTTAACCACGGACGATTTACTGGAGAAAA
>DAOUGX010000278.1:0-1524 GCA_034428855.1 Anaerolineaceae bacterium
CATCTGTTTACTGGGAGATAAAAGATATACCTGGTCATCATAAGCTACCAATGCACAGCGGTCATTGTCTTCCAGCCGGTCAACAACATAGGACGCTGCCTGTTTGACATATTCCAGCTTTCCCCGGACATGGAACCACTGCGGTCAATCACCAGGGCCAGGTTAAAAGGGGGACGGGATTTTTGGGTTGCCATGGTTGGTGCATGTACACTGATTTCCAGCACTCTTTGTGAGGGGATATCCCGAGAGATTAATGTCTGCTCGGAATTTAGAGTTAGTTGAAGCGTATTATCAGCCATTTTTACCTTCTACTTGTTTTGAAATATTTTATTTGCATATGCCATGAGTTGTTGAACTCTTTGGTTAAGATCAGTATCCGATGAAATCTTTATATGTAATTCAACCCCTGGTTGGAGTATGATGCGTTTCCATTGCTCACCATCCATGATCGGATTGGCAGGAGGAGTTGCGCGAGGGATAGCTAATGGTGGGGACTGGGGAGGGTTGCGATATTGGATTTCAGGAGAGCGAAACTTTGTTTGAGTTTCCATTAAATCTGCGATGTATCGTAAAGCATCTGACTCATTTGTTTTTTTACTTTGGGGTTTTTCGTCGGCTTGTAGCTCCCTGTTTTCAGGCAAGTCGTATTCCATCAAACGATGCCTGACTTCCTCATCATTCAAAGAAAGCATGATGTGCCGAATTTCCCTCAGAGGTAAATATGCTGCTTTCATGCGAAGGATCAACTTCAACCTTCGTAAATGGTTTTCATCGTAATAAGCATATTTCCCATCTGAATTTGGCTGAGGAAGCAAGCCTTCGCTGGTGTAATATCGTATCGTTCGCACAGTAGTGTCTGCTCTTTTGGCCAGTTCATTAATCAGATAGCGCGCTTTTTCTAACAATCAATCACCTGTTTTCTTTTATCCGGATATTTTTATAATAACAGTATTACGTAATAATGTCAATATGCAAAATATGGATTTATATTTTCTTCTGATCCGTAATAAAACTGACAATATAGACCAGAAATGGAATCACCACACAGGCAGCCTGGATGTACCAGAGCAGGTCTTTTTCTATGGGAGGTAAACTGCCATTGGATGCTAAGGATAACCACAGCAGAAGGATGTAAACCATGATGATCGATACCCAAAATCCCCGATACCCTGCCCGGTATTTAATGAGCGCATTTCTTTCATCATGTTCTTCAATCATCAATCTTTTAACCGAGACAGTATCCTTTTTGGCAGCATAATATTTCACAATGATACCGATCCCAATTCCCAGCCAGAGAATTCCTAATCCAGTGATGATACTGATATTGTAAGGAATATAAGACCAGAAGATTTCAAATGCAATTCCTACCAGGCTGAAAAGGATTCCTAAAATTACAAAAAACCATCCTAACCGTATTTTCCTGTTGACCCATAATTTTTCGTTACTCATTTCCATTCTCCTCATCTGAATAAATAAAGATTTCTTCAATTCTTAATTGAAACAACCGGGCTAAGCGGAAAGCCA
>DAOUGX010000279.1:0-2535 GCA_034428855.1 Anaerolineaceae bacterium
CATGTTGGCATTACCTGAATCTTTCTTATCTTTCGATGATATCAAGTTACACCCTGAAAGGAAAATCATTCCAATCGATACAAGAATTGGTAAAAGGATTTTTTTGGACATTTTTACCTCCTGATTTCAGCACTGGGGGGAAACGTTCTCCCCTTTGATGGGTTCTGTGCATTCAGGATTTATATTGTATAGACGAATAAGTTTAGAATAATGTTCCATGTTTGTCGGGGTAGGTTCAAGACCTACCCCGACGATAGTTACTGAAAATAAGTCAGGTGTTGGGTAGGGTCTTTTGAATCCCGTTTATTGAAATATTTTCTGTTTTGTTTTTTAACTGCTTCGATCATGGGTTGCGGTTCAAAATTGGTCAAAAGCAGAATGTAGCCGGTGGGAGAGAGTTGTTGTAACCGTTCATTAATGACATGCAATGGCACTTCTCCTTTAGCCAATAAGGCCGTACCATCCACAATGAATTCGGGTTCACCCAGAATCCATTCCGGATCACCACTTTCGATTTGAATTTGAGGGATGGAGAGTTCAGGTTCAACCTGGGGAATTACCTCAGCCTGACCGACCAACCTGCGTAACAAATTAACAAAAGTTAAAGTATCTAATTCTCCAATCTGAGCTACCTTTTCTATGGTAGCTAAACGACCCACTGTTTTTCGTAAAACAGGATTTTTAAGATTCTTGAATGCTGGGGCGGCCAGAATGATTTGATTTTCTAATTCCGGATATGTTTCCAGCACAGTCATCAGTTTTGTCTTTCCAGTGATTTCCATATGAATGCTCCTGCAGGTTTAGTGGGTTGTGGTTTCTGGTTCAAGATCATAAGCCAGTAATCGACGTTCTCCTTCCAATTCACGAACTTCGGTAAGGTCCTGGGTAATCTCCAATGTTCCGAGGTATTCGCCAGCGTCATTTCTAACGGCATAATAAACGATATAAACCATGCGACCATGTAAATTGATCCAGAATCGTGCGCGATCCTGTTTACCGGATTTGAAATCCTTGACGATCTGATTAACAATATGCACGCTTTTAGGTGGGTGACAATATTGGACTTTGCGTCCTAATACAGCACGTGATCTGGCAAAAACACGATCAGCGCCAGGGCTAAAATATCGAACCATATCATTCTGATCGACAAATGTCAGGTCAAAAGGCATGGCTGTAAAAATTGCTATCAATTCTTCCAGTTTAAAACTGCCAGTAGGCATTTGAACACGGCCATCCTGTGCAACTGATTTCTTGATTTCTTTGTGAAAACCACCTTCTGGAGTCCACTCGAATTGTGGTTCATACAGGCAGTAACCATATTCATCACTTTGTAAGTAAATTTCATACCAGTCCTGTTCAGTGAGTAAATTCAGGGCAGTTGGGTATAGTATTTTTTCTTCTTTATAGACCATATCGTCAATTGCATCGATCACTGATTGGACAGCAAATTGATTGAATGCTGCTGCCTCACCAGCCGTAAATTGATTCACTTCCTGAAATGCATCCAATGTCCCTTTCAACAATTCACGAGCTTCATCATGTTTTCCCCACATAACTGTGGGTGGACCCGGTAATTCATTCTTTTCAAAATATGGAAATAGCAGGTATTCTTTTCGTAAATAATGTTTTTCCACATCCATAAGGTTGTTTAGCAACTGATGAATTTCATCCATATGTGGGGTTGCTTCAGCATCTGCTGATAACGCTTTGATGGTCTCCAATAAATGCCTGATCCGGGTGGTTGTGCGGGTTAACTCCCGATTTTCTCGAATAAAAGTATTAACCGGATGACCAGGAATGGTTTTTGGTGTTTCCTGCAAGTCGAGGTGACTTTTTAACACCCGGGTGTGTGTATCACATAAATCCTGAATAGCTTCTGCTGGGATACCCTCATGGATCAGTTGAACTTCCATCATGAACACATCACTATAATCCGCTTCATCCAGAAGGGTTTCCAATTGTCGTTTAACATGTTGTTCCGCTAAACCCTGGTGGAGTTGCCGGATCAATGTTTTCATGACTTCTATGCGTTGTTGGCGGTTATTGATCAATTCGCTCATAATATTTCCTTGTTTGATTGTTGGGATTTGGAATTAATTCGTGAAGAAATTAACTAAACTAATTGTACCCATTTTGTCTTAATATTAGATTAGAAGATTTGAAATGAAAACAGCGATGGATATCTTCACATCGCTGTTTTACTTATCTGTTTAAGAGAAATTAATTGACAGGCGCAAATTGACTGTTGTATAGCTCAGCATAGAATCCATTTCCTTTCAGCAGATCTTCGTGAGTGCCTTGTTCAACAATATCTCCATCTTTAATTACAAGGATCAAGTCAGCATTACGGATCGTGGAAAGGCGATGAGCAATAATGAAACTGGTGCGACCTTTCATCAATTTTCGCATGGCTTTCTGGATTAATAATTCAGTATGTGTATCCACCGAACTGGTGGCTTCATCCAGAATCAACATCGCCGGATCGATCAAAAATGCACGTGCGATGGTGAGTAATTGTTTTTGTCCTGCAGAAAT
>DAOUGX010000280.1:0-3316 GCA_034428855.1 Anaerolineaceae bacterium
AAGGAATTCTAAAGAAATAACTTCTACATAATTTGCGGGATTTGATCTGGATTATTCCTGGGCTTCCATCCAATCAATTGCTGTCTGGATATCTGGATCAATCCCTTTTATGTAATCTTCCATTGTCCATTCGACATAAATGTCAGGTAAATAACCATGTCCTTCCACCAGGCTGCCATCAGGGCGTGTAAAAAATGCTGTTGAGTATCTGACAGTTCCACCAGCTATTGAAAACTTAATAGGATTTCCAGTAGCGCCTCCAGTTACCCTGCCGATGGAAATAGCTCGATCATTATCCCCCAGCATCCCAACCAACCATTCAGCACTACTCATCACAGGATAATCAGTTAATATTACCAATTTACCTGTGTAAGTTTCTCCTCTGGGTTTTACTGTGTAATTGACAGATTTTCTCCAGACGAATTTATAAATCCGTTTCTTAACCACATCCTGTCCATACATAAAAGGTTCACTGATGAATCTCCCAGCAATCTTTTCTGCAATTCTGGAATCTCCCCCACCATTTTGGCGCAAATCCAGAATAATACCAGGCATATCCATTAGTTCATCCAAACTCTGATCGAATTTTTGAACAATATCATCATTGTTGTTCCACAAACGATCAACCCGAATATACCCAAACGTGTCATTAATTTTTTCAAAGTAAACACCGTCCGATTGAGCCCCGCTATATTTAGAAACCCAACTTGCCGGTGATTCTAATTGGCGGATTTCCAATTCCAGTTCTTTTCCACTTTTATCCAAAACAGCTACCTGGAGGATTTCATTTTCGTCAAGAGGAACAGCCAGCAATTGGTTATAGGCTCTGATCTTTCTTGACCAGGGTGTAGAAGCCTGATTTAGGGAAATATCAATTTCAGATACCAGATTTTCAATGGATTTGTCATTAACGCTTATCAAAATCATACCGGGTTGTAAACCAGCCATTTCAGCCGAATACCCAATTTGATCTACAATTGCCAAATCTCCTCGGTTCTTCACAGATGCAAACAATCTTCTATCAAGATTTGGATTTAGGATGTCTGTATGCGCATCTCTCAACTCTCCCAACATTTTTCCAATTACCTGAAAATATTCCTGATCGTTTTTTGCCTCAATCACCATTGGATGATACATTTCATATACTTTTTCCCAATTAACATTTTTAAGATCAAAATAAGGGTAAACATCATCCATTGCTTCCCAGAGTTTATCAAAAGACTTTTCATAATCATTGGATAAAACCGGTAAATTCTGATATGTAATTCGTTGTGAGAAAAAGACGCTTCCCAAAGCCAAAAAGATTAATAATTGCAGAGAAACAATTGCTTTAAGAATTCCTTTTCGTTGGTTTCCAGATTGAAAATATTTTAACCATATATAGATATGCAAAAATCCACTGATCATCATTATTAAAAGAATTAAAAAAATATGATTTATATTGAGAAACCCAAATCCAACAATCCACCCAAGGATTAAACCTAAACAACCATTAATAGCGACAACTAGAAATTTCAATATATTCTTTTTATTCATATCTGCTTCCTTCGAGCAAAATTGTAAATTATCTTTACGATTTCAATCTAATACCAGAGATCAATTTTTGACTGGTCAGATTACCTATCTTGAGAATTGATAATCATCCTATCGATCAATTTGTTACAAACATTCTCGGAAACATTGACAAATAGTTTTGTATTGAATAAACTTCAGGCTATGAATAAAAAGTTTTATTCACTTCATCATCATCATATTAACTTTTCCCAACCTGACTGGTAAAAGGTATTATTTGGTGTTGAAGTACTAAACAAACACAAAAGCTTAAGCCCCCAGTCACGGGGGCTTTTATTTTTAATTTTGACAAGGAATTTTTATGAACACGGAAAATCAACAAAGAAATATTCGTATCTCACTTCCTTCGAAAGGACGGTTGGCTGAAGATTGCCTGGAATTTTTAGAAGAATCAGGCCTTAAAATCTATAAACCGAATCCGAGGCAATATGAGGCAAGCATTCCAGCACTCCCAGGAGTGACAGTCATTTTTCAAAGAGCAACTGATATTGTAGCAAGTGTTCAGGACGGCAGTATGGACTTCGGAATCACTGGATATGATGTTGTGGCTGAATCTATGGGTGAAGATAGAGACTTCATTCTAATTCATGACGCCCTTGGATTTGGAAACTGTTCATTACAATTAGCCATTCCAGAAGGCTGGGAAAATGTTTCTACCGTTTCTGAATTAGTAGAGTATGCTCGACAATTGAACCGTCCTCTGCGAATTGCGACAAAATACAAAAATCTGGTTTCAAGATTTTTTCAATCGACCTCTCTTGATATTCATTTGATTTCTTCTGAAGGTACCGTTGAAATTGCACCTGCTATTGGTTACGCCGACATGGTCTGTGATGTTGTCTCCTCCGGATTAACTTTAAGCGACAACCGATTGCGCATGCTGTCAGGAGGAAAAATACTGGATTCACAGGCTGTCCTGATTGGGAATAAACAAACGTTGTTATCAAATCCTGAGGTGTTAAAAATTGCCCGAATTTTGATTGAGTACTTCGAAGCCCATCTGATTGCAAAAGATAAATTGGCAATTTTTGCCAATATGCGAGGGGAAAATCCTCAAGTGATTGCCCAAAAAATTTTTGATAGCACTTCCATTCAGGGGTTGCAAGGTCCCACTATTTCCCAGGTAATCGTTAAACACGACACACAAAACTGGTTTGCAGTCAATATTATCGTTTCAAAGTCCGAAATATACAAAGCCATCACTGAATTAAGATCCATCGGTGGGAGTGGAGTGATTGTGATTCCGGTAAGTTATGTGTTTGATGAAGAACCCCCCAGATATCGCAAATTGTTAGAAAAATTATCAATCAGCAATCCGAATTGAGGAAGAATGTTAAGATTTTTTCATCCTGAAGAAGCAAAAAATACGATTTTAAAGAGAAATCCCATAGATGATTATGAGATTCCTGAATCCATGCAACAAAAAATGCTCGATTTTTTTGGGGAAAACCTGACTCCTGATCAAGCTGTTTCCAGAATCATCAAAGATGTACGATCCAGAGGAGATCTAGCCCTTCGTCACTGGACTCTCACCTTGGATAACACCTTACAAGAACAATTTAAAATCAACGAGGATGAAATTCAATCCTGCCAGGAATCAATTTCTGCAGATATAAAGGCAGCTCTGATAAAGAGTATCGATCGTGTTCGAGCATTTCACGTACGACAACCTCTTTCATCCTGGATCAGCAATGACCTGGGAGGAACAGTAGGACAATTAATTCGTCCCATTCATCGAGTCGGG
>DAOUGX010000281.1:0-1622 GCA_034428855.1 Anaerolineaceae bacterium
GGTGGAATTTCAAAAAATGGGGGGATTTATTTAATGATAGGCAATTATTGACACTCAATACTCTGAAGGAGTGTTTCAACGAAATATCAGATGAAATCGATAAATCAAATGTGGGTGCAAATGAATATAAAAATGCGATACTCACATATTTAGGGTTATGGATAAGTAGAATAGCATCGTTCAATTCTACTTTTTGTATATGGGCTGTAACAAGTGAGATTATTAAGAATCCTTTTGGTAGGCAAGCACTACCAATGAATTTTGATTATCCAGAATCTAACCCGTTTTCCGAAAGTTCTGGATCAGCTCTTACCCAATTAAAATACCTTGTAGATGTCATTCGACAGGAAACCAACATTAATTCATACGAGCCAAGCGAAGTCTTCTATGGCTCTGCTGATTCTCTTCCACTACAAAATCAAAGCTGTTCTATTGTAGTGACTGATCCTCCATATTTCGATGCAATCGCATATGCTGATTTGTCCGATTTTTATTATGTCTGGTTAAAAAGAGTTTTAGGAAATACTCTTCCAGAGGTTTTTTCAACTCCTTTGACACCAAAAAATGGGGAAGTAACCGCCCTCAAGCATCGCCATGGAGGTAGCGCTGAAAAAGCAAACAATCACTTTGTTGACTCTCTAAAAAAATGTCTAATCGAATCTAAAAGAGTATGCAATGATGATGGTTTATTTGCGATTATGTTTGCACATCAGTCTACTGAAGCTTGGGCAGCATTAATTGATGCATTGTTTAGCGCAGGATTATCAGTTAATGCCACATTTCCTATTGATACTGAATTAACAACAGCTTTGAAAAAAAATGTCTCGGCATTATCCTCCTCAATTACAGTTATTTGCCGGTCTCGTATAGCGAACGAAATACAAACTCTTAAATCCATACGCGTTGAAATAGATAAGGCTGTAAAGGATAGTGTAAAACGATTTTGGGATTTGGGTTTCAGGGGAGCAGAGTTAATCGTAGCTTGTTATGGACCCGCAGTAGGAATCTTTGGTAAATATGAGCGAGTCGAACGGGCTGATGGCACCATCGTAACTATCCCTGAACTACTTAATATCGTTCGAGAATCCGCTCTTAAAGCCATTGCTGGAGAATTTACAGGAGATTCCTTGTCCCGGTTATATTTTGTCTGGGCAAACTTATATGGAATCTCGGAGCAATCTTGGGATGATGCTCGCCTGGTGATACAAATAGGAACGGAAAACGATGATCCTTTTGAAGTTGTGCGTAAGAGTAGTCTCTTCGTAGTCAAAGGACAGTCTTGCCATCTAGCTCTACTCCGTGATCGTTCTGATCACAGACATTTAGGCGAAGATGCAACATCCCCGCTGATCGACCAACTGCACCAGGCTATGCTGCTATGGAAACAAGAGCGACGGTCGGAACTGGTGCAGTACTTGAAAACCAACAACATTGCAGAACATGAACCCTTCTGGAAGTTGGCGCAGGCGTTGTTCGAGGTCCTGCCGCGCGGTGAGGAAGATTGGAAGCTGATCAGCGCTCTACTGGGCGAGCGAGAAACACTTAAACAAGAAGTACGTCAGGCTGAACCGCCCAAAGGTCCAGAGCAATTATCCTTGATCTGAACTAATCGAATTGGCTGA
>DAOUGX010000282.1:0-2240 GCA_034428855.1 Anaerolineaceae bacterium
TTTCCGGAATTAATAGACCTGGTGACAATTGACGCATCATTTATTTCTCTGAAGGTTCTCCTACCTAATATAAAAAATTGGCTATATGAAAATAGCAAGATAATCATGTTAATAAAACCACAATTTGAAGCAGGAAGAAAAGATGCAGCGAAAGGGGCTGGTGTAATTCGTGATATAAACATCCATCGAAGAATTCTTCAGGAAACGCTCGAATTTGCGGTTGAAAAAGGTTTTTTTATTGAAGGATTAATTCTTTCGCCATTAAAAGGTCCTAAAGGAAATATTGAATTTCTGGCTTATTTATCGAATAGTAATCATAATGATGGAGAAATATTTCAAATCTTAGATATGATCGGCTCCATTTTAGGCGAAGTAGATTAGACCAAATTTCAATGAAAAGTTAATTTGCGGTATACTTCTTACGCCTATGGAAAATGAACTCATTCGAAATTTTTGTATCATCGCTCATGTTGATCATGGTAAATCAACCCTAGCAGATCGCATGTTACAACTGACCAATACCATTTCTGATCGGGAAATGAAAGAACAAGTTTTGGACAGTATGGATTTGGAGCGAGAAAAAGGTGTTACGATCAAAGCTTCCGCTGTGCGTATGAATTATCTTGCCAGCGATCAAAAAATTTATGAATTAAATTTAATCGACACACCCGGACATGTGGATTTTAATTATGAGGTTAGTAGAGCCTTATTAGCCTGTGAAGGTGCACTTTTAATTGTTGATGCATCACAAGGGATCGAAGCACAAACACTCGCAAACTTATACCTTGCACTTGATTCTGATCTGACCATCATTCCAGTTGTCAATAAAATTGATTTACCATCAGCCAGGCCTGATGAGGTTGTTGGTGATATTTCTAATTTATTGGGTGTTTCTCCAGATTCAGTGATCAAAATCTCTGCAAAATCAGGGATAAATGTTGAAGAAGTGCTGGAGAGTATTGTTAAAAATATACCTGCTCCTAAAGGTGAGTCGGATTCTCCTATGCGAGCTTTGATTTTTGATTCTCATTATGATTCTTACAAAGGTGTGGTTGCGTATATTCGTATTATGGAAGGTAGCATGACCAATACCGATGTCATCCGAATCATGTCTAACGGACTTGATTTGCGACCAGTCGAAATTGGAGTGTTCGCTCCAGATATGAGAACAGTTTCAAAACTGACTGATGGTGAAGTTGGGTATATAGCGACCGGATTGAAAACAGTATCTGAATGCAGAGTCGGTGATACCATCACCCTGTCAAAAAATTCAGCTGATACCCCATTACCTGGTTATCGGCATCCAAAACCTATGGTTTTTGCCGGTATTTATCCTGTTGATGGGGAAGATTATCCAGATTTACGTGATTCCATTGAAAAATTACAATTGAATGATGCAGCTCTCGAATTTGTTCCAGAAACATCTCAGGCATTAAATTTTGGTTTTCGCTGTGGCTTTCTTGGTTTATTCCATATGGAAATTATTCAGGAAAGGCTGGAAAGAGAATACGATCTCGATATAGTCGTCACTGCGCCTTCGGTTGAATACCAGGTTGTCACAAAGGATGGAGATAAGGTATTCATTGATTCTCCTGCAATGCTACCTGAGGAAGGCGAGATTATTGAAATTCTTGAACCATGGATGAATCTTCAAATAATTACACCAACTGATTATTATGGAACGGTCATGGAAATGGTACGCAAACGTAGAGGAATTTATAAAAATCAGGAATATCCTGCTCCCAATAGGGTCCAGCTATCATTTGAGATACCATTATCAGAATTGATCGTGAACTTCTTTGATGATTTAAAATCAAGAACTCGCGGATATGCCTCAATGGATTATTCAATAGCAGAATATCGGCCCGAAAATCTGGTTAAGTTAGAGGTTTTGGTAGGTGGTGAACCAGTGGATGCCCTGGCAGCTATTGTTCACAAAGAGGATGCTTACCACAAGGGTCAGGCGTTGGTAACTAAATTAAAGGAATTAATTCCACGTCAATTATTTGACGTGGCAATTCAGGCTTCAGCTGCTGGCAGGATTATATCAAGAGCAAATGTGAAAGCCTTAAGAAAAGACGTATTAGCAAAGTGTTATGGGGGTGATATCACCCGAAAAAAGAAATTATTAGAGAAACAAAAACGCGGAAAACGACGCATGAAAATGGTTGGGAATGTCGAAATTCCTCAGGAAGCTTTTATGGCGGTTTTGCGTTTGGAGGGTGATTGAAATCAGAAAG
>DAOUGX010000283.1:0-7195 GCA_034428855.1 Anaerolineaceae bacterium
ACCGGCGAAAAATAATAATCGCTCCAATAAAGTAGAAGAATTAACAGCCCGTGAAATTGAAGTATTGAAATTAATAGTTGAGGGACATACCAATCGACAAATATCAGATGCATTGAACATCAGTGTTCGGACGGTTGAATCTCACCGGTCTAATATCATGGACAAACTAAATTTACATAGCCGGGTTGATCTGGTTAGATACGCGAATGAACATAAAATAACCAAGCTTTGAAATCTTGATCCATCCAATCATCCGTAGAAAGTACGGAGATGGTAGATAAATCACTGACTTTCTCCGTACTTTAATCCAAAAAAAATTACTGGAATAATACTGTTTTCCTCCAGTCTGTTTTCTTTTATTGTAGAAGGGCGGATATTTTATTTATTAAGGAGATAAGTTCATATGAGTATTGGTGTCAATCAGGTCTTCAACATTCCTTATGAAACATCTCTTTCTGCACACCAAATTTATGGAAATAATCATATCTATCTCAAAATTGGGGATAACCTGGAGAAAATCTACAACAAAATTGAGGTCTCTTTTCTGGACCCTTCCTCCCAAATGACAGGTGACAATGCGTTCCGCGTGGCTTTAGCTTGTGCGTTTCAATTTGCAGAATCTCTTCCGGATTCCTCAACTGCGAATGCCACCATGAAAAGGGTGGATTGGAAGTATGCTCTTTTCCTTCCCATCAGTCACCCGGGTTTTTCTGTTATTTCATTAAGTAATTTTCGACAAAGATTATGTTCCTCGAGTAAAGCAATTCAGGCTTTCGGAAACCTGTTAATTGAACTCGAAGGTTTGGGTCTTTTTGCGTCCTCCCACATCCATAGTCTGGATCCCAGACTAGCTTTATCCGTTATTTGTCAAACAAACCGACTTTTCGACCTGATGGATGGGATGAAAGCAGCTTTAGGTCTGATTGCTTCCATCGCTCCGGAGTGGGTGAAGGGGCAGGTTTCCCCACATTGGTACCAGCGCTATAAAACCGGTCCGTTGAGGTCTCTGGACTTTTCTCAATTATCAGATTTTCAGATCCATGCAGAGCGAATGGGGTCTGATATTTTTGCATTGTTAACTTCATTGAAAAAAACTGATGCTCCTGATCTGAACTCCACAATAGAAATCAAAAAGCTTAACTCTTTGTTTCAGGCACAATATCAACTAAATGGTGAAACCATCCAATGGAGATCATCGGGATGCCCTGATTGTTTGCATAACCTAAAAGTGTCAGAAGGAGGTTTTATGTAATTTAAAAAAAGTGAATGGAATATTGGTTTTGCAGGATTGTCCATCAATCTTCATAAAAAATGGAATGAACAAATATTAAGAAAGGAAAGCCGGAATGAACAAAAAAAGAATAATCAATTTATTGGTATTATTGACCCTTATTTTGTCACTCTTTATGAGTGGAAACAACCAGGTTTTGGCACAGACCACAACCCCTCCTGGGCAAGCCAAAAAAGACAAAGTTACCCAGGCTGATCGTGATGCCGCTGCTGCTCGTGCTGCAGCTGATGGTTTTACTCTGGAAGCATCAGCTGTGACCGCAATGGAAATGGGAGGTATGGCTGCACCACGATACTTCAGCCATCCCAATTATGCTAACAGTCCGTTACCGAGAAATGTAGTTGCAGACTGGAATGCCATTGCTCAGGATTTATTACAACCACCTATGGCTGGTATGTCTATGAGTGGTATTTCAATGGCTACGGCATTTGTGTATCTTTCCTACATGCAGGCTGCAGTTTATGATGCTTTAGTGGCTATTGAGGGAGGTTACCAACCTTACGCATATTCAGGTGTTGCCCCGGTTGATGCATCCAGAGAAGCCGCTGTCACAGAAGCTGCTTATGGCGTTCTGAACAACTATGTTCCCAGCACAACGCTTGATCAAATACATAATTCCATGTTGGCTTCTATTGCTGACAGTCCTGAAAAGTCAGCTGGTATGACTGTTGGACAAGCTGCAGCTGCGGCAATCATTGCAGCTCGACAAAATGATGGCTTGCTCGCTGCTGATACTTATACAGTTCCGGCTCCCGGAATTGGTGTCTGGCAGCCCAATGTAATGAATAGTATGCCTGTACCTCCGGTTGATCCCTGGATGGCACAACTAAAGCCATTTTTGCGTTTGACATCGGATCAATATCGCCCACCAGCACCATATGATCTCACCAGTCCTGAGTATGCAGCAGACTTGAATGAGGTTCAAGCAGTTGGAGGTGCAGGTAGTCTAGTTCGAACACCTGAACAAACCGAGATTGCGACATTCTGGACAGATAACATGGTTATCATGACGAATTCTGCTTATCGACAGGTTGCAGAGAGTCGAGGCTTGAATCTGATTGAGACTGCACGCCTTATGGCATTGGGTAATATGGTCGCAACAGACAGTTTAATTTTCACTTTTGATTCCAAATATACTTACAACTTTTGGCGACCAGTTGCAGCTATTCGAATGGCTGATGTTGACGGAAATGATGCTACTACAGGCGATGCAACCTGGGAGCCTGCATTGGCGACACCTAATTTCCCAGAATATGTGGCTGGACATTGTTCATTTGTATCCTCTCAAGCAGAATTGTTCGCCCAACTTTTTGGACCCCAGATAGATCTTGATTTATCAAGCAGAGTAACTGGCACAACCCGCCATTTTGTTACAGCTGATGAAATGCGAACCGAAATTATCAACGCCAGAACCTGGGGAGGTATGCATTTCCGTACTTCCAGTGAGTTGGCTGTTGTTACCGGTCAACAACTGGTGTTGGATGCTGTCTCATCTAATTTTCTGTCTGATCCATTGAATGATACTGGAGTTCATGCTTCCGTTGCTGGAGGTATTCGGAAATTTGTAGATACTTTACCAGGCTTAGGTGCAGGGAATGCTAATAATTTAGATCAGTATTTGCCAGTAGCGATTCCAGATACAACCACATATCCAGGATCGGATTATTACGAAATTGCAGTGGTTCAATACGAACAGAAAATGCACTCCGATTTACCACCAACTTTGTTACGTGGATATGTTCAGCTTTCAACTTCAGTGGTACCTGGCGAACAGGTTCCATTGAGTAATGTTCTGCTGGATGGATCAGTCGTACCTACCGGTTACAATGGCGTCACTCCTCCACATTATTTAGGACCCACCATTGTTGCCACCAAAGATAAACCCGTCCGTATTAAGTTCTACAACCTGTTACCAACTGGTGTAGATGGAAATCTATTTATTCCGGTTGACACAACGGTCATGGGTTCAGGAATGGGTCAATTTGCGAACATGGCGAATGACACTGATCCCCAAAACCCTATGTGTGATATGGAAATGTTAATGGATGATTGTTACACCGAAAACCGTGCAACTCTGCATTTACATGGTGGTATTTCTCCCTGGATCAGTGATGGTACTCCACACCAATGGATCACCCCTGCAGGAGAGAACACACCTTATCCACAAGGTGTCAGTGTACAACCTGTTCCGGATATGAGTGATTCAGGAAATCCCAATGATGGCGTGATGACGTTTTACTACACCAACCAGCAAAGCGCCCGTTTGATGTTCTACCACGATCATGCCTGGGGTATTACCCGTCTGAACGTGTATGCTGGAGAAGCAGCACCTTACATTATTACTGATGACACTGAAAAAGCACTACTCACTGCTGGTTTAATCCCGGATGAAAATAGCACCATCCCGTTAGTTATTCAGGATAAAACTTTTGTACCGAATCTCGTTCAGATTGCTGAACAGGACGAAACCTGGAATTTTAACCGCTGGGGTAGTACTGGAGACCTATGGTTACCTCATGTTTATTCTCCAGCACAAAATCCTGGTGATTCTTCTGGTGTCAATCAATTCGGAAGATGGGCGTACGGCCCCTGGTTCTGGCCGCCAACGATCGGTATTGATAATGGGCCAATCCCCAATCCATATTTTGATCCTGCCTGTGATCCGGATGTAACCTGGTGTGAACCCGAATTAATGCCTGGAGTTCCATTCAATTCCATGGGTATGGAAGCATTTATGGACACTCCAGTGGTGAATGGAACTGCCTACCCAACGTTGCAGGTGGATCCAAAGTCATATCGTTTCAGGATTTTGAATGCAGCCAATGACCGTTTCTTTAATCTTTCACTCTACAAAGCTATTGATGCCAATGGCGTAGTCTGTGATGCAAATAATGTATCACCAGCACCTGAATCAACGGGTGTGACCTGTACAGAAGTTGCTTTAGCGGATGTTGATGCTGCTTTGGCAGACCCGACAGTATTCCCAACACCTGCTGGGAATGAAGGACCAGAGTGGATACAGATTGGCACGGAAGGTGGCTTTTTACCCGCTCCTGCCGTATTCCCTGCTCATCCCACCACCTGGGTGAATGATCCAACAGTATTCAACGCAGGTAATGTTGACTTGCATTCACTATTAGTTGCACCAGCGGAACGGGCTGATGTGGTGGTTGACTTTTCTGCTTATGCCGGGCAGACCTTGATCCTCTATAATGATGCTCCAGCTGCCTTCCCGGCACGTGATCCACGCTATGATTACTACACTGGAAATGGGGATTATCGTGACACCGGTGGAGCCCCATCTACATTACCTGGATATGGTCCCAATACCCGCACGGTTATGAAGATTGTTGTAGCTCCATTAACTCCTGCTCCTGCTTTTGATTTGCCAGCTCTTACAACTGCATTTTCTCATAAAACAGATGGTTCTGGTGTGTTTGAAAGTGGACAACATCCCATAATAGTTGGTCAGGGTGCTTACAACTCAGCTTATGGAACTTCTTTCCAGAATAATGGACCAATGGCTGGTTTAGCTCAAATCTTTGACACCTCTCTGACGTTCAACACCCTGTCTGGAAATGTATTAACCATGCCTTTCCAACCAAAAATGATTCAGGATGAAATGGGTGAAGCATTCGAACATGAATATGGACGTATGAGTGGAAATTTAGGTGTTGAGGCACCGAATCCACAAGCTGGAAATCAGAATATGATTTTATATGGCTTTACTTCACCTCCCACAGAAATAATTAACGGTCTTGAATTACCGCCAGGCGTGGAATTATCACCTATCAGCACGACGGATGATGGTACCCAGATTTGGAAAATCACCCATAATGGTGTTGATACCCACCCGATTCACTTCCATCTTTACGATGTTCAATTGATCAATCGGGTAGGATGGGATGGCATCATCCGCAAACCAGATGCCAATGAATTAGGTTGGAAAGATACAGTTCGAGTGAGTCCTTTGGAAGACACCATTGTTGCTTTGCGACCATTGATCCCGCAGATCCCCTGGGACCTACCGAACAGCATTCGTTTGTTGGATCCCTCCATGCCTGATGGAGCTGTGATTGCCAGTTCCACCCAGGCAGAAGCAGCCGGATTGGTGCCATTAGCATTTGATCCGACTGGTGAGCCGATCGATATCTTCAACCATTATGTAAACTTTGGTTGGGAATATGTGATGCATTGCCATATTCTTAGCCATGAAGAAATGGACATGATGCGGCCAGTGGCTGTCGGTGTTGCCCCGAAATCGCCTTCTACATTGACTGCGGTTCGATCAGGAAGTGGTAATAACCGACGTGTGACATTGACCTGGAAGGATAACTCATTGAATGATACTTCCTTCACCGTGGAAAGGGCATTATCTGCCAGTGGCCCATGGACACCGCTCACTTTCATCCAATCTCCAATCTCGCCAACATCCGGTTCAACTATGACTTATGTTGATCGCATTGGAAACACCAATACAGTCTTCTTTTATCGCGTATTTGCCAGCAACACGATTGGTGACACATGGGATTATTCAGATCCTAACCTAAATAATGGCGCAGCTTTCCCCACCTTAAACCTGGATTCAGCTCCTTCAAATGTTGCAACATTTGGTTCAACTGCTCCTTCCACACCTGCCGCACCATCCAATTTATCAGCAACATTACAGGCAGGACCACAGGCATTGTTAACCTGGACAGATAATTCCACCAATGAGTCTGGTTTTGTGATCGAGCGTTCAGTAAATGGCGGGACTTTCTCCGTCCTTGGGCAAGTAGGCGCTGGAATCGTCAGTTTCACTGACACATCCATAACAGCAGGGTCAACCTTCACTTATCGAGTTAAAGCTGTGAATTCAGCTGGTTCATCAGCTTACTCCAACACAGCCAGTGTCTCGCTGGCAGTACCTTCTGCTCCATCTAACTTAACGGGTGGAACCGTTCGAAAAGGCAATAACGTTAAGGTTACTCTGACCTGGGTGGATAACGCGAATAACGAAAATGGCTTCACTGTCCAGTGGGCTTCGGATGCTGCTTTTGCTAACATCATTTCATCGGCATCGGTGCAATTGAATGCAACCACTTTCACAACACCCAATTTGGCCCGTGGAACATCGTATTACTTCCGAATTCGATCTTTCAATGCTTCAGGTACCTCTGTATGGGTGAATGCAACACCGTTCCCCATTATTACACCGTAGTAATCACAATAAATCCTCACGGGGAAAAGAGATTTCTCTTTTCCCCGTGAAATTAGTTCAAAATTTTAAGTCGAACAATCTTAATTAAACCAAAACATATTTCTACAAAGAAACAAAGGCATAAACAAATTAAAAAATCGTTGTACTAATTTATTTATTAAGACAAACTTTATCTATTATATAAATTATATTTTATAGCAATTTTAGTTTTTTCTTGAATTTATAATAAAAAAAGAAGTGAGGAGGACAACCAAAAGAATAATAGTTAGGATTTGTTTTTTATTATTGCGTTAACAATTATTATAGACTGTATCAAAAGGAATAAAAAAATGTACGCAAAGAAATTTTTCAATTTATTATTATTGTTGATCCTGGTTTTATCTCCCTTTTCGAAGATAAATTCCAGAGTGGAGGCGCAGGTAACAAATCCACCAGAATTGGATAATAAACCAGAAAAATCAGACAGAATCACACAGGCAGAACGGGAAGCAGCTGCTGATCGAGCCTCTGAAGGTGGTTTTAGTCTGGATTCTTCAGATTCTCATGATCCAGGAATGGATATGGGGATGGGTAGTCCGGTTCCACGCTATTTTAGCCACCCGAATTATGCAAATAGTCCATTACCCGGGAATATTGTTTCAGATTGGAACCAGATAGCCCAGGAAATCCTCCAGCCTACTCCAATGGCAGGTATGCCCATGCCT
>DAOUGX010000284.1:0-4383 GCA_034428855.1 Anaerolineaceae bacterium
TCCAGAATCACGGTATGGTTGGCATTCGCCACCAAAGCACACATTTGAGTAGCATCTTTCGGTTTTTGGTAAATACTATATCCAGTAAATGGTCTTGGTCCACCATAAAGGACCCACGGACCACTACCTGGCATACCTGCATTTTGTGGGGTTACTGTATCAAAGAAAAAATGAATATGTTGGCCTGGTAAAACTTCGGTGAAACCAAATGTCTCATATGCCACCTGGTATTGATTGGTCGACGTCAGGGTGATTTCATTTATGCGCACATAGAGAGGCGGGTATGTAGGTGTGGGAGTTAAAACAATCGCCGTCGGTGCCATTGTCGCCGTGTTCTGGAGAGTGGCTGTCGGCTCAACAGCAGCCGCAGCCAGGGTGCGTGTCGCTTCAACCAGATTCGCTCCAGATACACTCACTGCTTCGGTTTGAGTTTCCATCGCAACAGCCAGTGTCTCGGCAGGTTGTTCTTTTCCTCCACCATTTAAGTTGGTGAGTATCAGACTTCCAATCACGACAGCTCCGATAATAAACAATAATCCTACCCCACCGAGACCTGCAATCCATACCCAGGTCTTGGATTTTTTCTTTTGCTCGCTATAAGCGGAATTTGAAAGCTGAGAATTTTGTAATACCGGATTCTGCCCGGATGTGGAAGATCGGACAGGTTGATCATACATGGTTTGATAACTTCCAGTCGTCACGGGTACCTGATTGGGACGACTGGGAGGATTGGTTGGTCCAGATTGGGATATACGCTGATCCACATTTGGCTGCGGTTGTGAAGGGATTACTGAACCTCCAGATATCGCTCCTGATTGCCGATCCGTAGCATACACGGTTGGGTGTTCAGCTGAAACTTGAATTCTTTTCAAAGCTGCAGCAAACTCATCGGTAGTCTGGAAGCGCTGATTTCGATCTTTTGCCAATGCTTTCATCACAAGCTGAACCATCTGCGGATCAATATCACCCCGCAGTGGACGCAAATCCGGTACCGGATCATTCAGGTGCATCATCATCACTGTCATGACTGAGTTCGCTTCAAAAGGAGGTTTTCCACTTAACATTTCATACAATGTGATTCCCAGCGCATAAATATCCGAGCGTTGATCAGCAGGTTCTGAGCGGACAACCTCAGGAGGCATGTAACGGGCAGTCCCCATGACTGCACCGGTCACAGTATGGGAAGACCCACCAATGATTTTAACGATACCAAAATCCATCAGAATCGCCTGGTTATTTACATCCAGCATGATATTTGCTGGCTTGATATCTCTATGAACCATACCCCGCTTGTGGGCATAACTTAAAGCATCACAAATATTAATGGTAATCTTGATGGCTTCTTCCACTGTCATTCTGCGGTTGCTGGCATTCAGGCGTTTTAATCGCTCCTGTAATGTTTCTCCGGGAACGTATTCCATGACCATGTAATTAATGCCCTGATCGGTGTTGTAATCAAAAACCTGGACAATATTGGAATGGCGTAAAGAAGCCACCACGGATGCTTCTTCTTCGAATCGTTTTACAAATTCCGGATCAGTACTCAAGTGCGAGTGAACCAGCTTGATGGCTACTACTCTTTTCAGGTTGGGATCATACGCTTTATAAACCGCTGACATTCCCCCCTGCCCCAATAATTCTTCAATTTTATATCGACCACTTAACGTCTGTCCGATCCAGGTAGGTTGATTCATATAACTCAATCCCTCTCACAAAAACTTTTTGATCATAAGTGATGTGAACAAAAATTATCTGACTAAGTAGATCAAATTATACAACTTTGAAGGCAAAATTCAATTAAAATACGCAAGGTTTTTGGAATCATTAAGAATTGAGATGTAAAACTTTTTAATCAGTTTTACATCTCAATGACTTTTCAGTCAGGTAGCCTTTTCACACTTTCGCAGGGAATTTTCTTAAATCTTTGCCGGTCGCATCACATACTGCAGAAAACACAGCGGCTGCCACCGGTACGGTGGCACATTCACCAATACTTTTCGCACCATAAGGACCAGCGGGTTCATTGGCTTCCACAAAATCGATGATCAAATTTTTTGGCATATCTGCAGCATGAGTTCTGCCATACTTTCGTAAGGAATTGTTGATCAACTTCCCTTTATCGTCAAAGAATAATCCTTCGAATAACGCATATCCAATCCCCATTTCGATACCGCCTTCCAGTTGGCCTTCGATACCCATCCGGTTGATGACAGTACCAACATCATGCACTGCGACATAATCCACAATTTTCACCTTGTGTAATTCTTCATTCACCCATAATTCCACAAAATGAGCACCGTAGGAAATGGGAGTAAATTTGGATGCGTAGGATTGAAATGCATTTAATTCCTCTTCATCGACGATTTGTGTTTTAGTAATCAATTCGCTTAAGGTCATACTGCGATCGGGACGACCCTCCACACGCACATGACCATCCACAAATTCAACTTCTTCGATCATACAATCCAAAAAATTAGAGGCTTTTTCAGCCAATTTGCTGCGCATGGTTTCAGCAGCTTTCATGGCTGCCATACCTTCCACGTAGACACCACGGCTGGCGTAATCTGCCAGGTTATATGGCACCAGATCAGTGTCAGCCTCGACAGTTTCCACATCTTCTGGGCGGACCCCCAAAATGCTGGCAACCATCTGGGTCTGCATGGTTACTGAGCCATTGCCCATATCATGTGCACCGGTGTACAACACGAAGGTTCCATCTTCATTTGGTTTGATGGATACAGCCATAATATCGCGGTGAGCGCCATATAGACTATTCCCATGACTGCCAATTGCCATACCGATACCCCGTCTCCAGCCTTCTTCAACAGGAGCGTTTCGATTCTTCATACGTTCTTCCCAATTAAACAACTCTGCCCCCCGTTGGATAATATCCACAACACGTGGATTGCCGATTGGAGATTTCCATCGTTGGTCGATTCCATTCGGTCTGACAGCATTCTTTAACTGTATTTCCACCAGATCCATACCCAAATCTTTGGCAATTTTTGCCAGCTGGATCTGCTGGGCATTGAAAATCTGAGGGGAACCAAACCCACGCATCGCGCAGGCAATTGGTTTATTGGTGTATACAGGAATTCCACGGAAGCGCATGTTTGGAATTTGATAAACTTTAAATGGTTTTTGTGCCATAGCGCCAACCACATCCATTGCACTGGAAGCGTAGGCTCCCGTATCCGAAATCACATTAAATTCCTGGGCGTGAATGGTACCGTCATTTAACACACCTGTTTTGATATAAACTACCATTCCATGCCGGGTTCTACTGAGCAACATATTTTCCCGGCGATCGAGCATTAATTTAACCGGTAACTTGGCTTTCATTGCCAGGGCGGCAACAATCGGCTCTAAATTTAATTCAATTTTTGAACCAAATGCACCTCCAATGGCAGGACGGATCATACGCACACTGGTCATCGGTAGATCAAAAATACGGGAAATTAAGATACGTTGGTTAAAGGTGTTTTGAGAAGGAGACCAGATTGTGAGTTTTCCACGTGAGTTGTAATCCGCAATCGCAACGTGATTTTCAATCGCCATGTGATGTAACGGAGGCATTTCAAAGCGATCTTCATAAATACGATCACATTTCGCCCAGGCCTCATCCACATTTCCAGCTTCTGTGAATTCTTCTCCGACTTTGTTTCCACCAGAATGAATAGCAGGTGCATCCTCCTCCAGTGCTTTTTCCGGGTCAAAAACAGCCGGTAATTCTTCGTATTCTACCTTTATAAGTTTCAAGGCAGCTTCAGCGGTTTTTTCATCTTCTGCTGCCACTGCAGCAACACGATCTCCAACATACCTAACTACTTCACTAAAAACCTGTTCCGTTCTGGGGATATCATCCTCAAAAAGGCGCAGGTAGCTGTTGTAAACATATCGTGGTGTATTCTGGAAACAAACAACAGCATGCACACCCGGAAACTTTTCAGCTGCAGAGATATCAATGTTTTTTATGCGTGCATGAGCGTAGGGACTGAGTAATAATTTCGCAGTTAACATGCGGGCCATCTTCATATCACCGACATATTTCATTTCGCCCGTAACTTTTAGCACCGCATCACGAATGGGAACGAATTTTCCTATAACTTTGGGTTTACTCATTGTTCACCTCCACGCATCCGGTCTGCAGCGATCTCGATTGCATGCTTAATCTTTACATACCCGGTACATCTGCATATGTTGCCATCAATGGCTTCCAGAATTTCGTCCTCCGTTGGACTAAGATTACTATCCAATAAAGCCTTGGAAGACATGATCATTCCCGGGGTACAATATCCACACTGAACAGCTCCTACTTCAATGAATGCTTCCTGTAATGGATGCAATTTTTCAGGAGTTGATATTCCTTCGATTGTTTCAATT
>DAOUGX010000285.1:0-2862 GCA_034428855.1 Anaerolineaceae bacterium
TAATCATTTCTAAGCAATCCATGAGGTCATTGAATTTTCCGGCAGATCACTTTGATCTGATCTGGTCAGAAGGAGCTATCTACATCATGGGCTTTGAAGCTGGATTGCGATCCTGGAAACCGTTACTAAAACCCGAAGGATACATTGCAGTCACTGAATTAAGCTGGTTAAGAGCGGATCCCCCGGATGAAATTAAGAATTTCTGGCAATCCGGCTATCCTGGGATGAAAAGCCTGGAAGAAAACCTGAAAATTATTCATTCCTGTGACTATAATCTGATCGATAATTTTGTTCTACCTACTACCAGCTGGACGGAGGAGTATTATCGACCGATGCAGGTCCGGATTGACATGTTGAGAACAAAATATCACGATGATCTGAAACTCCAGAAATTTCTGGATGAAGAACAGGCAGAAATCGATCTATATAACAAGTACCATCCCTGGTATGGTTATGTGTTTTATATCATGCAGGTCAAAAACTAATACGATCTCAAGCCGATAAATGATTAATACAATACCCCTCAGATAATCCCTGGAAGTTGGCTACCTGAGAGGTAAGGTGAATTTGCTGGTTGAATTGGAAGATTATGGTCTTAGTTTGGACTTGAATCCATTCAAAATTCTTTTCGCCGCTGGCATACTGGTGGGTGTTTGAGCCATTGGAGAAGCGGGTAAATCTAACTGTGTGCGATAGACTTCCACTTCTTTACTCATAGCTTCCAATCGGACTTTTGCGCTCATCAATTCAGTGTCGAGGTCCTTGATCCTCTTTTTCTGGTTGGTATTTTCCACGGTTCGTTTCACCTTGCCTGGTACGGAGACAAATTGGCTGATTAATACCCCAGCCAAGATCGCCAGCAGGAAGATGAATGCCAATGAATGGTTCAATTCCCAAACCAGAAAAGTGACCGTAACCATGGCAGTGTTCTGAATGGTGAAAACTACGGCGACTAAAGCGATGATCAGTGCTAAAACTAAGAATATTTGCATGATGTCCTCCAATTTTTACAACAATTATTGACAATTTTTTGACCAGTTTGAGAATGGTTTGGTCGATATAATTCTCGCCATGGTCGGATTTTCTTGTTGCTACTATAGTTGCAATTCTTGGGCCAAATTTCCACCCAACTTAAGAAAATACTCTGATCTTGATAATGTGTCAGTAAATACCGAAAGAATTACCGGATTTCAATGATGTGCATTAAAATTAAGGAAATTATTCTTCAGGGAGATAACCTTGGCACAACAGACTATCTGGCAGGAAAATTTTGAGGTGCGCTCACATGAGACTGACTTTGCGTTGAGGTGGAAACCAGCGGCTATCCTGCGCATTATGGAAGAGATCACTGTTCATCACTCGTTTCATCTGGGAGTGGATTACTATAGCTTGAAACCGATGAATCTGGCCTGGATATTGGTAAGGACCAAAGTGCGCTTTTATGAATTTCCTTCTGTGGGTACAAGAATCATCGCCCAAACCTGGCCGCGCGGTTGGCAACAGAAAATCTTTGGTATGCGTGATTATTCTCTTACCAATGAAAAAGGAAAATCAGTGGCGCATGCCACCACTGCCTGGTTACTGGTCAATACCAGAACACGCAAGTTTGTGAAGCCAGAAACTCTTTCTGTTTCCCTACCGGATAATGAAGGGAAATTTATCCTGGACGAAACCCTGGATAAACTCACCCATCCAACCGGTTTCAGTAAGGAACATGTGTTTAAAGCGAATTATTCCAGCCTGGATTTGATGGGGCATGTCAACAATACTCAATATATCGACTGGTTGTGTGATTGTTTCCCGGTTTCATTCTGGAAGAAGTATCAATTTGAGTGGCTGCAGATCAATTACAGTAATGAGATCAAACCGGAAGAAAGTATCAACATAGAGATGACCGAGCTGGTCGATCAACCTGGCGTTTTTTCTGCAATTGGCAGGAACCTGACAAGCCAACTAACCGCTTTTGAAGCCCAATTTGCATTCAAGACTTCCGGATAGGTAATATTTCTTGCCATTGAAAAGAATTAAAAAACCGCCTGAATGATACCAGGCGGTCTTTTCGTTTAAGGAATGTTGGGGTTAACAATTATCAGAATGCGTTCTCTGGTTTCCAGACCTTCCAGACCTTACCAGCCAGGTCCGGTCCGGGGGTTAGCGTTGGCTTACCTGGTACCCAACCAGCGGGAGTGACCTCGCCAGTGGCGACAACATGCTGGAAGGCTCGAACCTGACGAATCAGTTCCATAACATTGCGGCCGACCTCAGGTGTCATCACTTCCATGGCACGGATGTTAAAATCCGGGTCAATCAGGAAGCGACCACGGATGTCCACCCCGGCGTCTTCGTCGTACACGCCATAGACAGTGCCAACACGCCCACCAGCATCTGAAAGCAACGGGAAGGGTACTCCACCTGGAACCATCTTGGAGAGTTCTTCTTCCTGCCAGATTTTGTGGGAGAAACGGCTATCGGTGGAAATTGCTAAGATTTCAACACCTAACTCCTTTAAAACAGGATATTTGACGGCAACTGCCGACAATTCAGTCGGTCAGACAAAGGTGAAGTCACCCGGATAAAAACAGATGACAATCCACTTTCCTTTGTAATCCGACAACCGGAAATTTTTAAAACCACCTTCGAAATAAGCACTCAGCTCGAAATCGGGGGCGGGTTTACCAACTTTGGCCAACATTTTCTGTACCTCCTTTTTAACTTGTGGTTGCTCAGTCGATACTTCAGCTTCTGGCATAATGACACCCACTGAAGGTTTAACACAACCATCTTTTGCTTGAGCCATATTACCTCCTTCGTACCCCAACATATAATCGTTGTTAAAAGTATACAGTATTTCTAACGAACACC
>DAOUGX010000286.1:0-5326 GCA_034428855.1 Anaerolineaceae bacterium
ATTGGTGAAAAAATTCTTTTAAGACCATCATAGATTCCCTGATTTCTTGATTTTTCCAGATGAAAAAGATTCCAAATTAATTGAACCAGTCACAAACATGCTGATTTGAATTATTCTTGTCATCATATCGATTGTTTCTTCGAGATGTGCCTGGGATTTTACTGCTGCTCTTAAGAAGACACCTGCCATACCAGCCAGATTTGCGCCGAGTGCTAAGGATTTTGCGATATCCATTCCGTTCTTTAATCCTCCACTGGCGATGATGGGTATTTTTGGCAAAACTATTCTTATTTTTTCTAACGCTTCTGCAGTTGGTATTCCCCAATTTAGAAAAGCTTCCGCTACTCGAATATCATTGGGATCGGTCAACCTGAATCGTTCAACCTGAGACCAGGATGTCCCACCAGCACCAGACACATCAATGCCTGCTACTCCCACATCAACTAATCTCACTGCAAGATCAGATGTAATACCCCATCCAACCTCTTTGATGATGACAGGTACTGGTAATTTCTCGCAAACCTTTTCAATTTTTCTCAATAATCCTGAGAAATTTGTGTCTCCTTCTGGTTGCACTGCTTCTTGTAACGGATTTAGGTGCAGAATCAGACAATTGGCCTCAATCATTTCAACTGCTTTATTACATTCATCGATTCCATATCCGTAATTTAGTTGTATTGCTCCTAAATTAGCAAACAATAATATGTTTGGAGCAAACTCTCTTACTTTGAATGTCACCGCTAAAGAAGGATCCTCAATAGCTGCTCTTTGAGAACCTACTCCCATAGCCACACCAAATTTCTCAGCAGCTAAGGCCAAAGTTTTATTTATTTGATAAGCTTGATGAGTACCGCCGGTCATGGATGAAATTAAAATCGGGAGTTTTACAGTTTTTCCCAAGACCTCTTGAGAGAGGGAAACATTTCGTAAGTCAATTTCTGGCAAAGCATTATGGATAAATCTATAATTTTCTAACCCATTCTCTAAAGTCGATTCAACATTCTCCTCTACATTAATTCGAATATGATCATTTTTTCTTGATTTTATTAATTCATCTTCCATAACTTCTTCCAATCAATAGGGTTAGTAATTAGTATAGCAAAAACTTAATTTTATCTTTATTTATTCAAAATTTAGAGTGGATACTCTTGACAATATTATAAGGAAAGATACAATTTTGAATTATAAAACTGTAGTATGTACAGGAGGAATGAATGAGTGATGTTTTCAATCAAGTAAAAGCCATTATTGTAGATGTATTAAAGGTTGATGAAAGTGAAGTATCCATGGATACAAGATTTATTGAAGACTTAAAAGCCGATTCAATGGATCAGTTTTTTCTTATTGATGGCTTCAGTGAAAAGTTTGATTTGGAAATTCCTGATGATAGTGCCAGACAAATACGTACTGTCGGAGACGCTGTATCATATATAGAAACGAACCTGAAATAGTTCAAGAAAAAGCACCTCTCGGTGCTTTTTTTATCGATTCAGTAGACTTGCGATTTCCTCTGGGTGTTTAGCAATTTGTACACCTACTTCTTGTAAAGCTTTAATTTTTTCCTCAGCAGTTCCAGAACCACTTTCAATAATTGCCCCTGCATGACCCATTCTTTTTCCAGGAGGTGCTGATTGACCTGCAATAAAAGCTGTCACAGGCTTGGTCATAAACCTGGATATATAATCAGCAGCCTTTTGTTCGTCAGTACCACCAATTTCACCTATCAAAACAATCTGGTCGGTTAATGGGTCAACTTCAAACATTTCCAATAAATCTGTAAAATTTAAGCCACTGATCGGATCTCCACCAATACCAACACAGGTACTGGTACCGATTCCTAACGACATCATCGCATATAGTACTTCATAAGTGAGTGTTCCTGAGCGGGAAATAATCCCAACATTTCCAGGCATGGTAATATTTCCAGGAATAATGCCTACTTTGGCTTCTAAAGGTGTAATTAAACCAGGACAGTTTGGACCGATTAATTTACTTCCCTTCTGGTCTAAATATTTTCTTACTCGCATCATGTCGCGTACCGGCACACCTTCCGTGATGCAAACGATTAATTCAATACCAGCATCTGCTGCTTCCAGCATTGCGTCAGTCGCAAAGTGCGCCGGAACAAAAATTACTGAAACATCCGCTCCAGTTGCTTCTTTTGCCACTTTGACTGAATCGAAAACTGGCACTTTTCCATCGAAAACCCATTCTCCCCCTTTTCCTGGAGTAACACCTGCAACTACATTATTCCCATATTGATACATCTGCCAGGCATGAAAATTTCCTTCGTTTCCAGTTATGCCCTGAACCAAAATTCGACTGTTCTTATTTACAAGAATACTCATAATTCACCCCTATCGGCAAATTGAACCGAAATGTTTGCTGCTTCAACCAGGGTATTTGCAGTCTGAATATTTTCATTCACCAGCAATCGTCTACCCTCATCAGAATTCGTTCCCACCAACCTAACAACCACAGGTACTTTTGTTTTTACTTCTTTCAAAGCAACAAGAATTCCTTTGGCAACTTCATCACATCTGGTTATGCCACCGAAAATATTGACAAGAATCACCTTTACATTTGGATCAGAAAGAATAATTCTTAATGCCGCCGTGACCTTGGTGGATCCTGCTCCTCCTCCAATATCAAGAAAATTTGCTGGTTTTCCCCCAAATTGGCTTATTATGTCCATAGTTGCCATGGCGAGTCCAGCGCCATTAACCATACATCCAATATTTCCATCCAACTTAATATAAGATAAACCATACTTTTGGGCTTCAGTTTCTGCAGGAGCTTCAACGTCCAAATCTTTAAGTTCCATCATCTCCGGGTGCCTATATAAAGCATTGTCATCAATAATCATTTTTGCATCCAATGCAACCATCTTTTTATCTTTTGTGATGACAAGAGGATTAATTTCCGCCAATGTAGCATCATTTTCAATAAAAGCTTTGTAAAGCCCTCTTAAGATTTTTATAAATGATTTCCAATATTCTCTCTTTAAGTCAATTCCCAGAGCAATATCCCGAACTTGAAAATCTTGAAGCCCCAATAATGGATCAATGGATAATTTAAAAATCTTTTCTGGTGAATCTTGAGCCACTTCTTCAATATCAATTCCACCTGCAGCAGAAGCGATCACAACCGGTTCTCGGCTATTCCTGTCATTCGTTATACCTAAATAAATCTCTTGATCAATATCTACTATTTCATCTACTAAAATTTTCCTGACTGGCAGTTCTTTTATTTCCATTGCAAGAATCTCGGTTGCCAAATCTTTAGCTTCTTTAGGATCTTTGGCTAAACGAATACCACCAGCTTTTCCACGACCGCCAACAAGAACTTGAGATTTTATAACAACTCTCCCACCTAATTCTTCGGCGATTTGTTTTGCTTCAGAAGCAGTGTTGGCGATTCTACCTCTCGGGATGGGTACTTCAAATCGATCAAATATTTTCTTCGATTGATACTCATGCAGTTTCATCTAGGCTCCCCGGAACTTAAAAAAATACATCTTGTAAATCAATATGTACAATAAAGTGAAAAGAACCGGGAAAAATCCCGGTTCTTTTGTTCTAGCCTTTTAGAAATTCTTCTAATGCTTCTTTGCTGATTCGGTATGCAGAACCTATCTTTCTGGCTTTTAAATCTCCGTTATTGATTGCAGCCAGCACATCTTCCTCGGATACCTTGAGTACTGTGGCAGCTTCAGAAGGTGTCATGATGTCCGGTAAACCAGCTTGCGATGAACCGGTTTGTCCAGCAGCTCCAGTAGTGCTTCCAGATGTTCCAGTCATTCCTTGTAGTGATTGAGAAATTACACCACCCAGTCCAACACCAGCACCAATACCAGCAGTTAAACCGGCTCCACCACTTTCATTTCGAGCAGCTTCCCTGAGTGCATCTGCAGCTTGCAATTGAGTATATGTTTGCATATCCAGCATACCCATCGCTCGCAATTCTTCAGCGGATTTTTCACTTGGCTTAAGATTTGAAATGTAGAACGATTTCAACAATAACCCTATGGCTGCAAAATCATCCTGTGCTTTTGCCCGGACTGCTGCTCCTATTTCTTCTGTTAATCCAATCAATTCAGCTACACTTTTTCCAGCCGCAGTCTCTCCTAAAAGGTCCTGTAATTTGGAAAGCAACATGGAACGCAATCGCCCTTCGATGTCTGCCATGCGATAGACACCATTCGCTCCAACTATCTGGGTAACAAATTGCTGCGGATCACTGACCTGGAAACTATAACTGCCAAATCCTTGTAGAAGGGCTACACCTAAACCCATCCCAGGGTTTCTGACTAAGATTGGTTGTGGAGTGCCCCATTTTCTGTCAACAAACTCGCGCATTGAGACGAAATACACTTCAGCTGTGAATGGAGTACGATCACTGAATGCTTTCCCAATTAAATCAATTATTTTTGGAATATTCGCAGTAATGATCGTATGACGACCAGGACCAAATTCATCCAACGCTTTTCCATCTCTGTAAAAAATTACCCGTTGTGATTCCCTGACGATTATCTGGGATCCAATTCTTAAATCAGCAACACCGGTCTCAGGAAAACGACGAACTAATTCGTCTTTCATTTCACTTGCATATTCAACAACATCAAAAATTCTAGCCATTTTAAGTCTCCATATTTTTCACAGGAATTTATTGACTTACACTGGGTTCCACACCACCCATTAACACTTCAGACCTTCGATTAAAAACATCAACTGTTTGTTGAGAAAGTGTTGTTAAGTGTCGAATCGCCGCGGGTAAACCATCTGTACCAATGGAAGATTCAACATTATCAATAGCACGTGTTACAACATCAACATTATCTAATAATGCCAAATCATATTCATAAACTTTAGTTAATTCTTCTTCATTTACTTTAGTTGCATTGAAAAATGGTGAATAACCATAAGAGGCGTGTCGAATCCGATCTATGAATTGACGGATTTTGATGGCAGCTCGTTCCATATCATCGATGTATTCCAATCCACCAGAACTGATCAAATCAGTCTGGAGGCTTGAAACACGTTTCCATAATTCTTCGTAACGGTCAGCAATCGTCTCTCGTAAAATCTTATCAGCCGCCCGTCGATTTTCCCTTTCAACATAGCCACTGAAACCAGGAATTTTACTAAGCAGTTTCCTGAATATATCTTGATCTTCAGTTATCCGGTTAAATAAGTCGCTCATTCTACCTCCTGAAATAATAAAGCAAATTCATATTAATTATTATAGCTTAATCTGAATTAATTCAATATTTGATGATGAGTTATCATAATTTTGTAGTTTTTGTATGGTAACTGTAAATTTTATG
>DAOUGX010000287.1:0-4531 GCA_034428855.1 Anaerolineaceae bacterium
AGCCGGTGAGGGTCATCACCCAATGTGTACAGATTTCCCCACAAAATCGTAGATGGATCCAGATTAAATTTTTCTGCAATTCCGAAGATGGTGTCCCCTTCCACTACCGTGTACTTTTCAATTTCATAACGTGGTTTTTCAGGTAATGTGGTGTCCAATTTGGTTATGCGCTCTAATGAAACCGTGGAAACTTCCGGGTCAGGTACTGAAAAAACTGGCAATGATACGATCATTGTTGGTGTCGGAGATTTAACATCATCCAAAACCGCTTGTGATTCTGAGATATCACCTTGCAGATAAAACCGTCCCATTACCCAGACAACAAGTAATATCAGCGCAATTGATGCAATTACTGTACCTATACGCATACTTGCTTCACCAAGGCCAACGCGAATAATTCCATCCCTTAAAGATCGCAGATTTTTTTGACGAACTGGTCTTTGGTCCTGTAAATCTGATGAATTGTCTAAATCATGATTTGTCATTTTAACCTCTAATTGTGACATCATAACAAATCAAAAAATGAGTGTCAAGGCTAATAACTTTCAGAAAGCAAAATTAAATGGATTCTTAATATAAGGTAAAGGATCGAGTTAATTCCTTTTCCTATTATTTTTTCTTGAAAGGGATCATAAAGAGAAAGCCAATTGCTATAATTGCTTCCCCAATCTCCACTCCTCTGGTCTGCCAACCACCAAAATAAGGTACATCTGGTAACAGATGGCTGCCAAATCCAAACACATCCGCCATGCCAGCAAACACGGCTATCACAAAACCGGTGGCAACCAACCTTAAACCTATATCCGCTAGAATACTGGGTGTTTCATTTTTCCACAAAGCCATCATGCTTATATAGCCACCTACACACATGACTGCTAGACCGACCAAAAACATTCCAATTTGTACAAAACCAATTACCGGACTTCGATCCAATCCAAAAATGGATGGACGTGCTCCAAGAAGAAAAATTATAAATCCGAGAATTGTCAGGACTAATCCTAATCGGATTCTAAAAAAGGGTATTCCTTTGGTACCATTTAATTCATTTTTAATATTTTTATCTTCGATAGAAGAATTCATTCTGGAATTTTCCTGTTTTCAAGAAAATGAGGTATTCCTTTTTTCCTCATTATACATAGGACCGGACAACACTTATGGATAATTCCGGTTTCATTGCTATTAAATCACGAGCTTTCCATTTTGTCCATTTAGGATTTATTTGTAATCCATTATCTTCTAATAAACTTTATATTACCAATTTATTAAGATGAAAACTATTACTAAAAGTCTTCAACCAAATAGCCATAAAAAAAGCGCACCAGATCGTGCGCTTTTTCTGCGAGTATTAAAATTTTGTTATTCTGATTTTTGTTCTTCGGTTGAATCTACTTCTGAACTTTCAACAGCTACTTCAGTATCATCTTGTTCAACTTCATCAAGCAAAATATCTTCTAGCGTTTTCCAATCCATTTCAGCAAATGCCATGGAATCTACTCTTCGAATGCTTAATCCAATACGATGATTTTCCGGTTCGATTTTTATGACACGAAGTGTAATGGTCTCACCCTCTTTGAGAACTTCTTTCGGGTGTTCAATACGGCGTTCACTGATCTCACTGATGTGAATGAGACCTTCCAAATCTTCTTCGATACGAGCAAAAGCACCAAATTTAGTCAGACGGGTAATGGTTCCCTGTAATAATTGTCCGACTTCATATTTGCCAATTCGATTAACCCAGGGGTCATCCAGTAATTGGCGAATAGAAAGACCAATCCGTTTTTTCTCACGATCGATATTGATGATCTTAACTTTAATTTCCTGACCAACTTTGAGTACTTCACTCGGGTGAGCGATTCGATCCCAGGAGACTTCGGAGAGATGTACCAGACCATCCGCACCATTAATGTTGACGAAAGCTCCAAATTCAGCCAAACTGGTCACTTTACCAGTGCGAACATCACCTTCTTTTAATTCACCGAGAATTCTATCTTTGATTGATTCTCGGGTTTCTGTGCTGGCAGCCCGTTCAGAAAGAATTAATCGTCGTCTTTCTCGGTCTACTTCAATAACACAAACATCAATTTCATCGCCGACCATTGGGCTCCAGCGTTTTTCAGGTGTGTCACCGTTCAAATTCGCTCGACGTGAAAGACTTATCTGGGATGCTGGAACAAATCCATTCAAACCTTCGACTGGAACAATTAAGCCACCTTTGTTGTAACCCCGAATCACACTCTTATAGGAATCTTTTGTTTTTAATAACTCTTCAGCCTTGAACCATGATTTTTCTTCCATTGCTCGCATTAACGAGAGCACTAAGTTACCATGGGAATCTTCAGGTGTTAATACAAAAACCCAAATTTCCTGTCCAACTTCTAATTTAGCTAATTCTTCTTGAGGAATTGCATCAAACTCACGGCCAGTGATAATTCCTTCTGATTTAGCGCCAACACTCACTAAAATTTGGTTCGAGGAAATGCTGGCAATTACCCCTTGTTTGATTTCTCCAGCTCGGGGAAAATCTATATCCATTCCTTCTTGCTCGAGCAAAGAAGCCATATTGTCTTCTTGCGAATTTTCTGGTTTTGGTTGCTCGAGTTTGGTGTCTTTTTGCTCCATACGATCTACATACTCCAATTTAAAAGATTTTCAAATTATATGAAAGAATTCCATTCTTGGCAAGCTTTCATGAGATTATGCTATGTTTCTTCATTAATAACCACAATTAATGTCGTTTTCTCTTCTTCTTACTCCTGGATTTATCAACATCTTCTGTTTCAGTAGTCTGTATTTCTTCAGTTTCATTAGCACGGTCTTTTTCAATTGTCGAATTTACCCTTTGGGTTGGCCTGTATGTAAACATTCGATTAACAAGCGCTGACCGAATTTCCTCCAGGAGGGTTTTAAATAATTCAGAAGCCTGTGATTTATACTGAACAAGGGGGTCACGTTGGGCATACGCTTCCAGTCCAATGGAAACCCTTAACGCTTCAACTTTTGTTAGATACTCAACCCACATTTGTGAAATAATGGATAATAATAATTCTCGATAAATCTCATTTCTTACTCGTTTTCCAAGAACATCTCGAATTTCCAGACGCATATCCGCTTGCAAATCGGGGACCCAGGTGTATTTAATTTCATCAAATCGATCTTTTGAAACCTGATTAATGATCAATCCTTGAATTCTCTCATCCAGATTCGAAAGTGTGACCTGGTTCTGTTGAATTCGATTCAATTCATAAATACCCCAAACTGCTTGAAGACTGGATAAAGCATCCTGCAGGTGATCTAAAATTGAATGGTTTATCTCCTGAGGATCATGTTTTTGTAATGCTTTAGCTGCCAGATATATATAATTCAAACGGTTGTATCGTTGCTTAATCTGCCGGTGGGTCTTGCGGTCAAATCCAAGTCGACTTCCCTGCATAAGAACCAACATTAATCGGTACATATCGTCACGTTCTATCGTGTCTGAGTCAAGTTGACGTAACCAATTATCAATTTCTACCGACAATTGACCTTGTTCTCCAAACAGCATAGATTTTTGTTTGGCAAATGCGTCATCAACAGCATCTAATAAAATATCAACAGACTCATCCCAATCTTTTCCTTGAAAATCTCCTGGTTTTACATCTAAATTATTAAATCGAACTGCAAAGGTACCAACAGCACGAGAAATGTTAACATTCAAAACAAATTTTTCGATCTGGTTTCGGATTTCCTGTTCAACTTCTTCAGAACCTTCCAATAATTCTTGTATTTGCCTTGGCGACAGTTGTAATGGAGTTCTTACAAGATTGGATAATTCCTGAATGATTTGTTGTGGTTTTTGTGGCTCTGTTTTTTGGGATTCTTCTAATCCAGCGACAAATGAATCAAGCGCATCAAGCCGCTCCAGTTTTTGAGTTTCATTGGTTTCATCAACACGATTTAAGAATTTCTGTGAACTGGCAAGAGCGTGATTAATTTCAGCATCCAAACTGTCTTCTGCAATTTTGAGGATAAACGGCTTGACTTTGTTTTTATGGACGGGGAAATTACCGAGGTCATAACCAAATTCATCAAGAATCAATTTTAAGTGATAAGAAGGGAAGAAAATGTTCTCATAATCTATTGGTGGTTGAACGTCAGCTAAATATGCTAATAATTTCCATGGACCTTCTTCATCCTGCATGGAAGATATAACGCGCTGGTCAACATCCAAATTGACCATTTCCATTACATCTTCGGTTAAATCTTCTTTCACAAAGACACGATCTCTTTGTGAATAGATTCTTTTTCTTTGCATGTTCAATACATCGTCATATTCCAATAAGTGTTTTCGAACATCAAAATTTGATCCTTCTACTCTCTGCTGAGATTGCTCAACAAGTCTTCCTACCAGACCAGATTCGATTGGAATATTTGCATCCACATTGAAACGACGCATTAATCCATCCACTTGTTGCCCACCAAATAATCTCATCAATTCATCTTCCAATGAAAGATAAAATCTGGATGATCCAGGATCACCCTGGCGGGCAGCACG
>DAOUGX010000288.1:0-1603 GCA_034428855.1 Anaerolineaceae bacterium
ACTTTGAATGGCTGGAATTGCCTGTGTTTGAATTGGAGTGGGTGTATTATACCCGGCAGTAAATATGCCCGCATTAATTTGCGGGTGAAATGAAAAAGTTTTGAAACTCAATTAATAATCCTTTAATGGTAGCGCTATGTACGTAAGTGGTCCTTACGCCCACTCTCTAGCTCCGTTTTTTCGGTTTCACCATTAGACTATCAAGAGTGGATTTTTATAAAAATAACCAGGAAGTCCTGGACTGTTGAAATTATCATTAATCAACAAAGACAGTCTAATATATCACATAATTGAGTTTGGGGGTAACTAATCTGACAATTAACCTTTAAGTTGGACACGTTTCGGATTTATTAATCCGGATTTTAATGTAAAATTAATAAATTATTTTCCCCTGAATTACAAAGTTACACTTTTCATGATGTTTGGAGTTTTTCTTGGAAATCAAACCGTTAAGTCAAAAGGGACTTAGAACTTTTACGCTTAGAACTCAGATAATAGCCAGCTTTGCTTTTTTAACAATTCTAAGTGTCACCATTGTTGGATTAACAGCTTTATGGATAAATTATCGATATTTGGAAACTTCAAAACGGCAACAAAGTCTCACAATGGTAAGTTCTTTTTATCAGGCGCTGGAAAATCAATTGGAAGACTTAGTGGTACTCACTGCTTCTCATATTTCATTTCAGGTGAGGGAAAATATCTCGAATCGTACCTATTTAAATGAACAGTTATCAGGTATTCATAATGGTATGCCGAAGGTTTCGGCTATGATAGTATGTGATGATGTGGGAAATATAATCGCATCCTCAGGTAATACGATACCTGTGAAAAATTGCCAATTGGAATCAAACCCTGTCTATATCACATTCATCGATAATCATCAAAAAGAAGTCTGGTTGTTGCGTGGAAGAAGAATCGATGAAGCTAAAATTGATTCGGCATTTTTAATTCTCGGAATTCGTCTGGACGACTCCTTATTAATGGATATGTGCAATACCTGTGATCTCTATCATTCGATTGTAGAGAATGAAGAGGTGATCGTCACCAGTTTTGGCACCGCATTATCTCCAAAAACAAATTTACGGGCTTTACCATCCAGATTTTCTGACATAGAGTTTGAAAAATCATACAGCATGGGTGGGCATGTATACTATGTTTCCTACTTCCCCCTGAAAAGTTCAGGCTTAGAAGTAGAAGTCGCTCTTGATATTACCAGTATTCAACAGGATCAGCGACAACAATAATTGATTCTGACCATTGTAATTCTCTTCGTTGTTTTGATAGCCATCATTTTTGGCGCATTTTTAGCTCAATTTATTCAACGCCCCATATCTCAACTGATTGAAGCAACCAATCATTACGAAAAACTTGACCTCTCCGAACCCGTGCATATAAAAACCAAATTACAGGAAGTTGTAGAACTTTCTCAGGTGTTGGAAAATTCTCGTGCCCGTATTGAAAATGCCATTTCATCATTACAAAAAGAAAAACAATGGAGTGATTTATTATTGGATTCCATTGTGGAAGGTATCATCATACTGGATGGCGAATATATTGATTACTTTAGTCCTGGCGCGGAACGTATCACAGGTTGGAAAGAAGA
>DAOUGX010000289.1:0-19878 GCA_034428855.1 Anaerolineaceae bacterium
TCCGGTGATGCTTACAAAGATCGCACCCCCGTTCCAACCTATCAACGTGAATGGGGAAGACGAATAATGCGACTCTCTGAGGCTAATATACCCACCATTTTATTGGTTGGCAACCATGATATATCTCCAGCGTTAGGTAGAGCTACTTCCTTACAAGAGTTCAGCACCCTATCTATACCTAATATTCATCTTGTAACAAAACCAGAATTAATCAGTTCCAACCAATTGAATGATTTACCTGTCCAAATAATTGCATTACCCTGGATCAACAGAACTGGCTTTCTTGCAAACCTGGAGGATGATAGTGTTCATTTACGTGACATTGATGAAAATATTGAAATCATAACAACCAGGATTATCGATGATTTGATTCATGAACTTGACCCTGAATTACCGACGATTTTTACAGCACATGCATCCGTTCAAGGAGCCGTGTTTGGGGGTGAAAGAAGTATCATGTTGGGGAATGATATAGTCCTCTCCCATGGACTGGTGACCAGACCAGAATTTGATTATGTTGCCCTGGGACATATTCACAAAGCCCAAAACCTGAATGAAGATCAACATCCACCGGTTGTTTATTCTGGATCAATTGAGCGGGTGGACTTTGGTGAAGCGGGAGACAACAAGTTTTTTGTCATCGCATCTATTGAGAAAGGGAATTGTGATCTTTCCTGGCGTATGTTAGAAGGGCGACCCTTTATCGATCTTAGTACGGATTTACGTAAAATTAGAAAATCTGAAAATGATACCTTACCTCATCCGAATGAAATAAAAGAGTACCTTATCCAAACTTTACTTGATTCATCGGAAGTTGAAGAAGCAGTTGTGAGATTATCCCTGCTTTACCCTAAAGATTGGGAAGTTCTTCTAGATGACCATTGGTTTCAAAATCGCTTTGAGAAAGCATTAGAGTTTCACTTAATTAAGAAACCAATTTTCTCCACTCGTTTACGATTAGGAGAGGATGAACAAATCTCAAATTTTCCTCCGGAAAAATTATTGGAATTATATTGGGAAAGTCTACAAATTTCACCTGAAGAGATCGCTCAATTGCAAATTAAGGCTAAAGAAATAATTTATAATCAAATTAATGGAGATGAAACAGCCTAAAACCGACTATGGAAAATAATTTTGTCAGTATTATTATTATGTTTTTTCTGATCATTATCAACGGAATTTTTGCTATGTCAGAGATTTCTCTAATTTCTGCCAGAAAAGTAAGATTACAACAAATGTCCAAAGATGGATCACGATCTGCTCAAGCTGCGATTGATATTTCTGAGAATCCAAACAAATTCCTTTCCACGGTTCAAATTGGTATAACTCTCATCGGAATTCTTACTGGGGCTCTTGGGGGTGCAGCAATCACCTCTGATCTTAGTCTTTCTTTACAGAAAGTAGCGTGGTTAAAACCATATAGTGATTTCCTTGCTGTTGGAATAGTCGTCCTTCTTACAACATATTTTTCCCTGGTAATTGGAGAATTGATTCCCAAACGGTTAGGAATGAATTCCCCTGAAAAAATTGCTTCTACTGTTGCAATGCCGATGAAAACACTTTCCTGGTTAACATCACCGATTGTAAAGTTACTCAGTTCATCTACAGATATCGGCTTGAAAATTCTCGGTATTGAAAAATCAAATGAACCTACGATTACAGAAGAAGAAATAAAAGTTCTAATGAAACAGGGCACCCAATCTGGGATTTTTGAATCAGCCGAGGAAGATATGGTCACCGGCATTTTTCGATTAGGTGAACGTTCCATCGATTCAATCATGACTCCCAGGACTGAAATTGAGTGGATTGATCTGGAGGAACCATTTGAAGTCATTCTTGAACAGGTGATCAATTCCAATCACAGCCGTTTCCCGGTGGCAGTAGGAGAACTGGATAACGTGCAAGGGATGTTATTAGGCAAAGACCTGCTCGGGGAAAGCTTAAATGGATCCATTCCTTCAATACCGAGCTTGTTACAACCTCCTTTATTTGTTCCAGATAGTACATCTGCATTAAAAGCCCTGGATTTGATCAAGGAAGCCGGAACCCATGCTGTTTTAGTGATCGATGAATTTAGTGGAGTTCTCGGTATGGTAACCCTTTATGATGTCCTTAAATCCATTGTCGGATCTATTCCCACAGCAGGTGAGGATGAAGAAATTCAAGTCGTTCAACGTGCTGATGGATCCTGGTTGTTTGATGGTCTGCTTGACATCGATGATGTCAAAGAATTATTGGGAATTGAAATATTACCCGAGGAGGATCGGGTAGGTTTTCAAACCTTGGGTGGTTTCATGATGACCATGCTTGATAGTATCCCTGAAGTAGGTCAATATTTTGATGTTTACAATATGCGTTTTGAAGTCATGGATATGGATGGAAAACGGGTAGATAAAGTACTGGTAACTCCAATTTCATTCAGAGAACCCTTAGAAAATGATTCCTCCTCCGAAATATGATTCCGAACAATTTAAAAATTCAAGGTTTTCTATCATATAAAGAACTTGTTGAAATCAATTTTGAATCGTTACAGGTAGCCAGTATCACCGGTCAAAATGGTGCAGGTAAATCTTCCATTCTGGATGCGATCACGTGGGTCTTATTTGGGTTTGCACGTGCCAGAAACGATCAAATCATAAATCAGCAATCTGATTTGGCTGTAGTCAGCCTGGACTTTGAATATGAAAAACAATCATTTCGTGTCCGCCGATCAAAACAAATGGATAAACCACAATTGCTCGAGTTTTACATAAAAGACATTGAGAAAACCAATTGGAGAAATTTAACGGAACACTCAGTAAATGAAACCCAAAAAAGAATTCATTCTATATTGAGAATGGATTATGATACTTTTATTAATGCTTCATTTTTTCTGCAGGGAAAAGCAGATCAATTTACGCAGTTGTCACCTCGAGAACGAAAAACGATACTATCCAACATTCTGGGATTGGAAATTTGGGAAAATTACCAACAAAACGCCAAAGATATTCGCAAAAACCTTGAAAATAATGAAAATCGATTGATTGGAATAAAAACTGAAATACTTAAAGAGTTAGCTAATGAAAATCAGGTTAAATCTCAAATTCAAGAAATCCAAAATGAATATGAGGATAAGAAAAAGTATAAAGTTACCCATCTACAATTACTTGAACAAGCCAGCAAACTAGAAGAATCTAAAAACAACGCTGAAACCCAATTAAACCAACTAAAACAAGAAATCAGAAGAATTGAAATTAACCAGGAAAAATATATTTCACGCCAAAACCAATTACTTTTCCAATTGAAAAATCTTAATTCACACATCCTCAAATCGCAGATGATTGAAGAGCAATTTCAAGAATGGAGCGAGTTACGGAAAAATCTGGATGAATTGAACAAGAAAGCAATCACATATCGAAATCTTGATCAAGAATTGATAAAATTAAAATTCGAATTGGATAATGAGAAAAATACACTGCTCACCCAAAAAAAACATCTGGCTGAACGGAAACAAGAAATCGAAGAATATCAAAAAAATCTTCCTCACCTTGAAGTTCAATTATCTGATCTGAACAAGAATTTGGACGAACTAAACAAAACGATTTCATTAAAACAATCTTTTCAAGAGAAAATCCAGTCTATACAAGGTGAAATATCAGCAAAACGTCAAACTTTAAAACATCTTGAAGATCTCAATAAGGAGAAACGTGAGCATTTGAAGGATTTCCGAGGGGCTGGTCCTTATTGCCCCTTCTGTAATCAGAGATTAACTCAGGAACATAAAGAAAAATACGAAGCATTAATCATTTCTGAGGGTCTGGAACGTAAATCTCTAATCGAAAGAGAAAATGAATCAATTTACCAGCTATCAACGGATTTAGACTCACTAAAAACTAAAATAAAACAAATTGATGAGTTAGAAAAGCAATCGGTTTTTATCCTGAAGAATAAAACTGAAACGAACTTGCTTGTAGAGCAGATAAAAAAGTCCATTTTCGATTGGGAAAAAAATCAAGCAGAGGAATTCCGGAAAATAAGTCACGCAATTGATTTAGGTTCATCAGAGGAAAAATATAAAGGTCAGATCAAATCTATTGAGGTAAACCTTCAAATGTTAGATTATGATGAAAAAATGCATGTTTTACTTCAAAAAGATGAAGATGAACTACGTGGAATTGAAGATGAATATCGTAATCTGATATCCGCACAAAGTCAGTTTGAACCTCTATCACAACAATTAAATGAAGTTCAAGAGGATTTGCGTACCGGAAATTTAGAATTGGCTGAAAAATCCAGATTATTGGAACAATCTGAAGATGAATTTAATACCCTTTTTGCGAATTTACCAAATATTCATCAATTAAAGCAAGATTTAGACACCATCGATATAGAATTGAACCAAATAAACCGTAAACTTGGGGCAGAAAAACAAAAATTAGACATTATCGAGCGAAAAAAAATAGAAAAAGAAACCAACCAATCAGAACTGGATCTACTAAGTATCGACATCAGTAGATATAAGAAACTCGAAGAGGCATTCAGTAAAAATGGAGTTCCTGCGCTATTAATCGAGCAGGCATTACCGGAAATTGAAACGCACGCGAATGAGTTGTTGGATCGGTTAACATATGGCCAATTATCTATTCATTTCGAAACACAAAGTGATTATAAAGATAAAAAAAGGCAAGACAAAAAAGAAACCCTGGATATCTTAATTAATGATGCCAATGGGCATACTCGAGCGTATGAAATGTTCTCAGGGGGAGAAGCATTTCGCATCAATTTTGCCATCCGATTAGCTCTCTCTCAAGTACTAGCAAAACGTAACGGAGCAAAATTGCAAACGCTGGTGATAGATGAAGGGTTTGGCAGTCAGGATCAATCCGGCAGAAGTAGGCTAATCGAAACCATCAACCTGGTAAAAAAGGACTTTGCCAAAATCCTGATTATTACTCACCTGGATGAATTAAAAGATGCATTTCCCGGAAGGATTGAAGTTGAAAAGACCACATCAGGCTCTCGTGTGGAAGTGATGGTGTATTAATGAAAATCCGTGTCGGCATTCAACAACGAGTCATTCCAACCTATCGTGCACCATTTTTAGAACTGTTGGCGAAAGATCCAGAAATCGATCTGGGTGTAATTGCTGGTGAACCTCGACCAATGGAAAGGATATCGACCGTTCATCAATTAGCAGGTGCAGAATATTCTTTAATAGAAAATCAGCATTTTCTCAATGGAAAATTTTATTTTTGTATCCAACCTCGATTAAAAGATTGGGTATTGAAATGGCAGCCTGATATTTTGATTGTTGAAGCAAATCCACGATACTTATCCACTCCAGAAGCAATTAAATGGATGAAAAAAAAAGGTAAACCAGTAATCGGCTGGGGACTGGGAGTACCTCAAAATTCAGGAATTCTCTCATTTTTTCGAAATAATTCCCGAAGACAATTTTTAAATTCATTTACTGCAATGATCGCCTATAGTCAAAAGGGTGCTCAACAGTATATTAATGCAGGTTTTTCATCTGAGAATGTGTATGTGGCGATGAATGCCACAGCCTCTGCTCCGAAAGGACCTCCACCCTTAAGACCCATCTGGGATCATGAATACATACCAGTTTTGTTGTATGTTGGTCGATTACAAGCCAGAAAAAAATTGGATGTTTTAATAGCTGCTTGTTCTCAATTACCTGAAAAGATCCAGCCGAACTTATGGATCGTCGGGGAAGGACCGATTAAAAATGATTTAGTGAATTTAGCCAGGAAGGTCTATCCCCGTACTCAGTTTTGGGGTGAAAAATTTGGGGATGATTTATCCAGGATTTTTCTTAAGGCTGATCTATTTGTTTTACCGGGAACTGGTGGGTTGGCAGTACAGCAGGCAATGGCACATGCACTTCCGGTAATTGTAGCTGAAGGAGATGGGACACAATCTGACCTGGTAAGCACCAGCTCTGGTTGGAATATAAAACCGGATGATCAGCGAGAACTGATTGATACTATAAAATCTGCACTAGAAGACCCTATGGTGTTACGGCAAAAAGGATTAAATGCTTATCAAACTGTGCAATTGAAAGTAAATATTGAACAAATGGTTGCTGTGTTTAAACAAGCCTGTTTTGAGACCTTGAGCAGGGTAAAGCCATGATGAAGAAACACATTCTGATTATTGCTGATGGGCGCAGCGCAATCACAACAAGATGGATTGAGTTGCTTCGCTCTCTTGATTACCGGGTTTCTTTAGTTTCCTCGTATCCATTATCCAACAAACCAAATGTAGATAACCTTTTCATTCTTCCTGTCGCTTTTAGTGCTGCTGGAGAGGTAAAGCAATCCAGTGATCACAACAATGTAAACTCAAAACAAACGATTCATTGGAAACGTCAGATCATCCAATATGCCAGGCCATTAGCCATGAAACTTCGATATTGGTTAGGTCCTTATACTTTACCAAATTATCAAAATCAACTTTTATCCATTATTTCAACCCTCAAACCAGACTTGGTGCATGCGTTAAGAATTCCGTATGAAGGAATGTTAGCATGTATAACTCCCCAGAATCTACCCTTATTAGTATCCGTATGGGGAAATGATTTCACATTACATGCCAATGCAAACAACAAAATGAAAGAATTAACCCGAAGGATCCTAAATCGGACCAATGGTTTAATAGCAGATGTTCATCGTGATATCAATCTATCTTTTCAATTAGGTTTTTCATGCGAGAAACCTTCCCTGGTAGTACCTGGAGGCGGTGGTATCCATTTATCCGAAATATTGACAACAGCAAACGTTAAAAATCTCCGTTTTTCGGTTCCCGATAACACACCAGTAATCGTCAATCCCCGTGGAATCCGAGCATATGCACAAACAGATGTTTTTTTTCAATCAATACCAATCATTTTGCAAGAATTATCAAATGCTATTTTTTTATGTCCTGCCATGGAAGGCAAACCGGAAGCAAATCATTGGGTTGAAAACTTAAAAATTCAAAAAAATGTAAAATTATTACCCTCCATACCACAACATGAGCTTTGGTCGTACTTTCATCAATCTCAGATTTGTGTCTCACTCACCACACACGATGGTACACCTAACACATTATTAGAGACAATGGCATGTGGTTGTTTCCCAATTTGTGGCGATATTGAATCTATTCGGGAATGGATTGTTCCAGGTGTAAATGGTTTCCTGGTTTCTCCCTATCACCCGGAAGACCTAGCAAATGCTGTAATTCGGGTATTTAGAAATCAAACTTTAAGAGAAAAAGCAAAAAAAATAAACCAGGCGATGATCGTATCCAGGGTAGATGCTAACCAGATTAAAGATTTAATTTCTGATTTTTATGCCAAATTTTTCTAATCGTTCAACAACTTTCCTGGACTTTGAAATCTCTTAACAATTCAAAAAACTAACATTAGTTCCCTTACAATCACCTAACAACAACCGTTGAACATGTGTTTGGCGTGATATTTTTACTCTGAAATTTGTATTTTACAGTTTTGGAGTAAAAATGAGATTGTTTTCAACAAATAACTTAAGAATCATCTTAATCATCGGAATTACCATTTCTCTCGGTGTAAATCTTTCACCGGTTAATGCCAACAGCACAAATCCTCCTCTGGTAACAACAATTGATCGAACCGGAGAATTATCATCCTTCGCTACCATGGAAGGAACTGGGGTTTCAAAGACGCAGAGCATAAACTTAAACACATCAGCCGTTGAAATACTTGCCCAAAATTTATTTATGGATAACAAATCATCCCAAAATGCAAGATTTCAAATCTTTAATGATCTTTCTTTAGATGTCAATTTCACCAAAGTTGATCACACCCTTCAGACTGGATATATCATGGCTGGAAAGATTAACAATGACCCTGAAAGCTCAATTTTACTTACTTCAACAGATGGGATTATCAGTGCCAAATTTGATTATCAAGGAAAACAAATTCTCCTAACCAGTGATGAAATGGGAAATTACAGGTTTGAAGAAATTGATCAGTCTCTTTTCCCAAGCGAAATTGATATTCTTCCGGAAAACCCGCAATCGATAACAGATTTTTCTTCTCCATCAATAGATTCCACCACATCAACAGGTGGATATATTATTGATGTTCTGGTTGTTTATACCGATGATGCCCGCGCAGCAGCTGGCGGAACTGTAAATATGCAGAACCTTATCAATTTAGCGGTTAGTGAAACGAACTTAGGCTATGAACGAAGTGGAATTACATCGCAAATGAGATTGGTTCATGCAGAAGAAATAAATTATGATGAGTCAATATTAACCACCAGCACCGGTTGGGGAACAGCTCTTTCACAATTAACCAATCAGGACAATATTCTTGATGAAGTTCGAACGATGAGAAATACGTATGGAGCTGATCTTGTGGTAATGATGGTTAATAATATGACTTACTGTGGAATTGGATGGTTAATGACCCCAAGCTACACCTTTGATTCTGTTGGAAACAGTCTTGTTTCTCGAGCCTGTGCAACAGGATATTACTCGCTCGCACATGAAACGGGTCATAACATGGGTGCTCATCATGACCGTGCAAATTCTGGTGGTGGATCAGCTATGTATAGTTATTCATTCGGCTATCAGGACCCTGGATCAGCTTTTCGAACCATCATGGCCTATAATTGCCCATCTGGATGCCCTCGAATCAATAACTGGTCCAATCCTGAGGTTTATTACAATGGCAAACCTACTGGTGTGGCATCAACTGCAACAAATAGCGCGGATAATCGTCTTACGCTAAATCAAACAGCACCCATCGTGGCTAATTTTCGGGACAGTAAAATAGCACCTTATGCTCCGACAAATTTAGCCATTCAGGATGTGAAATCAACTACCATTTCCGTATCCTTTCTGGATAACAGCTCTGATGAACAGGGTTTTAAGGTTGAACGTTCCACTGATAACACAAAATGGACTGCTTTCTCAACACTTCCTCAAAATACGACATCTTTTGAAGATAAAACACTTGCTTGTGGAGAGCAATTCTTTTATCGGGTTTATGCTTATAATCCCAACGGAAATTCTGCTTATAGCAATGTTGCAACCACTGGATTGATGAATTGTAATCCTCCAGCACCTTTAACCGATATAAAAGTGCTTTCATCCATATCAAGTATTACCCTGGATTGGCAATCAGACAATACATCAACTTCCTATCTGGTACAGATCGAAGATGAACTTACTCACACCATGGCTATGGATCCTGGTTTGGAAGTCAGTCAACTGCCCATCGTCTTATCTGGTTTAGCAAAAGGAACTACCTACATCATCACCATCATTGCAACCAATGAATTCGGAACCACTGTCAATGAACCCATCACTATAAAGACAATGACTGAGGTCGTATACTTACCTTTGACAGCAAAACGATAGTTAATAGAATTAGACAAATTTATTGGAAAACAGGCTGATTGATGCGAATAAGCCTGTTTTTTTTTTAAATTTTTACCTCCCATCATGTATACTAATAATAAATATCTTTGTTCCATAACAAGGAGGTAAATTTTTATGGGATCTGAAGGAAAGTTTAAATTAACCTATGGGACTATGTTCAGTCCTCCAGAAGAATTTCATTCATCGTATGAAGCAAATTTAGCTGAACTACGGAAAACATTTGGTCAGGAATATTCCATGATCATCAATGGTAAAGAAGTATTCGCGAATGATAAATTCGAAAATAGAAGCCCGATCAATACAGACCAGGTTATTGGATTGTTCCAAAAAGGAAATGAAAAAAATGCAATTGAAGCAATTGAAGCTGCTCATAAAGCATATCAAACCTGGAAAAAAACATCCTGGCAAGAACGGGTACGGTTGCTTCGCAAAGCTGCAGATTTGATCGAAGAACGTAGTTATTACATTGGCGCAGCAATGTCCTTAGAAGTGGGGAAAAACCGAATGGAAGGGATCGGTGATGCTGTTGAGACTGCTGAACTCATTCGATATTCCTGTGATCAATTAGAAAAAAATAATGGCTTCGAAGTTCAGATGGGAAGTGATCCATTTGTCGGATTAAAATCGACAAATTTATCAGTCATGCGCCCATATGGAGTATGGTTGGTTATCAGCCCGTTTAATTTCCCAGGAGCTCTTACAGGTGGACCTGCAGGGGCTGCCATGGTGGCTGGAAATACTGTTGTAATGAAACCAGCAACCGATACTCCTCTAACTCCTTATTTACTTTCAAAAGCTTTTCTGGATGCCGGGATTCCAGAAGGTGTATTTAACTTTGTTACCGGTCCGGGAAGCACTCTGGGAAATGCATTGGTAAATCATCCGGATGTTGCTGGTGTTACTTTTACTGGATCATTTGACGTGGGTATGGGAATATTCCGTAATTTTGCTCAAAATGGACGGTATGTTCGACCTACCATCCTGGAATTAGGTGGCAAAAATCCTACTATCGTTTCCAAACATGCGAATCTCGAAGATGCTGCGCTTGGTATTGTGAGATCAGCATTTGGATTACAAGGACAAAAATGTTCAGCTTGTTCTCGAGTCCTGATTGAGGAATCAGTCCATGATCAACTCGTTGAACGGATTGTTGAGCTCACTGAAAAATTAGTTATTGGTGATCCCACTGAACGAAATGTTTTTATGGGACCCGTAATTAATAAAAGCTCCTACAAAGATTTCCAGGATTTCTGTGCTGAGTTGTCCATCGCTGGAAGATTACTCACGGGTGGTAAAGTATTAACTGAGGGGAAATTTGCAAAAGGTTATTTTGCTACACCCACACTTTTTGCAGATGTTCCATTCTCTCACCGACTTTGGAAATATGAAATGTTCCTGCCTATCACCACGATCGGAAAAATCAGAAATCTCGAACAAGGCATGCAAATTGCTAATGAGGTTGATTATGGATTGACTTCTGGATTTTATGGTACCGATGAAGAGGCAGAATGGTTCTTCGACAATATTGAAGCAGGCGTCAATTATGCCAATCGACCTCAAGGTGCAACAACCGGAGCCTGGCCAGGTTTTCAACCGTTTGGTGGGTGGAAAGGATCAGGAGCTACCGGGAAAAATGCTGGAGGTGTACATTATCTTCAAATGTACATGCGTGAACAAGTGCATAATCATGTAAAAAAACTCTAGTTAATTTAATATCAATGTATTAGAATAAATGCTGTCTGCATAAGTAGACAGCATTTATTTATGAATGAGATTCGTTTAAAATTTGGTAAATTTTTTATAATACTTGGGGGGATATCCATTTTATTATTCGCTTTTTCAATAATTGCAGAAAGCGTGAATTCGTATCTGATAATCACTGGTATCCTGATGATTCTTTTTGGTACAATCTTAAGAAAGAAAAAGAAGCAACCTGATATCGAAATTTCCGAACCTGTCTTGAAACCAAACCGTTGGGGAAAAAACCATAATTCCAGTTCCAATGTAATAAACAAAAAAGAAGATCGACAGTCCAGACGATCACAAAGATCATAAATTTAAACTAAAAGAGAAAAACAATGTCAAAATTACAAACATTATCCGAAGCCATTCAAAAATACATTCATAATGGTGATGTAATTTATGCTGCCGGGTTCACCCACATGATACCTTTCGCCGCAGCCCATGAAATTATTCGTCAAAAAATAAAAAATCTGACCGTAGCCCGAGCTACACCAGACCTCGTGTATGACATGCTGACTGCTGCTGGATGTGTAAAAAAAGTAATTTTTTCCTATATTGGCAACCCGGGTGTTGGATCATTACGGATTATGCGGGAAGCGATTGAAAAAGGTGAAATTGAATGGGAAGAATATTCCCATTTTGGGATGATCTCCCGGCTACAAGCAGGAGCAACCGGGCTTCCGTTTATGCCCATGAACCAGACCGGAGCGACAGATCTTGAAAAATCAAATCCGAATATTAAGCGAATTACTGACCCTTACTCTGGAAAGGAAGTAATCGTCGTTCCACCTTTAAATCCCGATGTCGCGATTGTTCATGTTCAACGTTGTGATGAGAATGGGAATTCCCAAATCTGGGGAATCGTTGGTGAGCAAAAAGAAGCTGCGTTTGCCTCCAAACATGTCATCATCACGGCAGAGGAAATCGTTGATGAAGAGACTATCCGCAGTGATCCAAACCGGACTGTAATTCCATCCTTCATCGTTGACGCGGTTTGCCATGTTCCTTTCGCAGCTCATCCATCGTACACACAGGGTTATTATGATCGTGACAATTTGTTTTATCTCGCCTGGGATGAAATCAGCCAATCTCCAGTAAAAGTAAATGAATGGTTGCAGCAATGGGTATTTGATGTAACTGACCGCAATGAATACTGGCTAAAGCTCGGAGGTGAGACGCATAATCGTTTAACAGTCAGCCCAAGCTTAAGTTCACCCATCAATTACGGAGATTACTAATATGAATTACAACAATGCAGAATTAATGACTGTCAATGCGGCCAGATTGTTACGTGATGGAGATGTGGTATTTGTAGGTGTCGGGTTACCAAACCTAGCCTGCAACCTTGCCAGGCGAACACACGCTCCCAACCTGGTAATGATTTACGAAGCTGGTGTCATTGGCGCCAGACCTTCACGCCTGCCATTATCCATTGGTGATCCCTGTCTGGTCAGTGGTGCCACTGCAGTCTGTAGCATGTATGATATTTTTAGTTTTTACCTTCAACGCGGGAATGTTGATGTAGGCTTTTTAGGTGGAGCACAAATAGATCGCTTTGGAAACATTAATGCAACAGTAATCGGTGATTATAATTCTCCAAAAACGAGATTACCAGGTTCAGGTGGATCGATGGAGATTGCAGGCTGGGCAAATCGCTGTTATATTATCACCCCACATCAAAAGCGACGGTTCCCGGAAAAAGTTGATTTTGTAACTTCAGCTGGTTTTCTTTCCCATCGAAAAGAGCGAGAAGCAAGTGGTGCACGGGGTAAAGGCCCCCAAGGTGTTGTCACCCATCTGGGCGTACTGGAGCCGGATGAAAACGGTGAAATGGTGTTGGCAGCCTTACACCCAGGTTCAACGATTGAATTAGTCCAACAAAATACTGGATGGGACGTAAAAGTTTCAAGTGATTTACGAGAGACCTTACCACCCAGTGATGAAGAATTAAGGATTCTCAGAGAAGACCTTGATCCGACAGGAATATATATCTAATGAACGATGAAAACAATAAACAAATCGAGGTATTGATCACCTTTCCTCTTTCTGAGGATTTGATAAAGAAATTAAAAGATGTGTCTCCTTTACTGAATATTACCGTATTACCAGCCAAATCTCACCAGGAAATTGACAGTGAAGTATGGAAAAAGACAGAAATTTTAATTACTGAACGCGTATTACCAATACCTGAAAAAGCACCTGCACTCCAATGGATCCAATTTAATTATGCCGGAATTGATTTCGCAATTAATGAGGAAATAACCCATCGAGAAGGATTGAGAATTACAACTCTTAGTGGTGCTGCAGCTCCCCAGGTGGCTGAGTTTGTATTAACTATGATGCTGGCTTTATCACACAAATTGCCATCTTTGATAAAATTTCAAATGAATCATGAGTGGCCACCTGACCGTTTTGTACGCTTTACGCCACGAGAACTACGCTCCAGCACTGTGGGTCTGGTTGGCTATGGAAGTATTGGCCGAGAAGTTGCCCGAATTTTAACGCCATTCGGAATAAAAATACTCGCCTGTAAAAAAAATGTTATGAGAACACAGGACCAGGGATATATAGTGGATGGCTTGGGTGACCCAAACGGCGATCTATTCTCACGGTTATATCCATATCAGGCGGTTAAGTCCATGTTAAAGGAATGTGACTTTGTTGTCATTTCAGTTCCACGAACCAAAGATACTTATCAATTGATCGCTGAAGATGAATTTTCTGTTTTAAAACCAACAGCATACCTTATTGATGTGAGCCGGGGAGGGATTGTTAAAAATTCAGCATTAAAATCAGCTTTACAGGAAAAAAAGATCGCTGGCGCTGCTCTCGATGTCTTTGAGCAAGAACCACTTCCAAAAGACCACCCGCTTTGGGATACTCCTAATTTAATCATTTCACCACATATTGCCGGCGTAAGCCTTCAATATAACGAACGATCAGTGAATTTAATTGTGGAAAATTTAAAGAGGTATCTAAATAATACTAACTTACTCAACACTTTTGATGAAGATTTGGGTTATTAATTTTCAAGGTAATCTATTTTGACTCAATTCAGAGATTTGACATAATGGCATCCAAACGGCAATCCATCCAGGTGATCTTTTTTGACCTTGGTGATACCCTGATTTATTTTAATGGGGATTGGAAATCTGTTTTACAGAAATCGACTGAAAGTTTATGGAATTATCTGGTGTGTGCTGGATATCCTCTCAACCAGAAACAATTTTCACAAGACTTTTCCTCCAGAATGAAAGTTTATTATTCTGAACGAAATAAAAATTATATTGAATACACAAGTGCTTCTGTTTTAAAAGATTGTCTGGTTGACTTGGGTTTTTCAACACCTGGATCTGGTTTGATCAAAAATGCATTGGATGCGATGTATTCAGTCTCCCAGGAATTCTGGTATCTTGAAGAAGATGCGATTCCTCTCTTAGAATGGTTGTACGGACTAAATTATCGAATAGGGTTGATATCAAATGCATCTGATAAGGATGATGTAATTTCATTATTGAATAAATTCAACCTTCAACTATTTTTTGAACACATCATAATTTCAGCCGAGTTCGGTTTACGAAAACCTCATCCACAAATTTTCCTGGAAGGATTACGAAGATTCAATGTGGAACCTGAAAAATGTTTGATGGTTGGAGATCGCCTGGATATGGATATCCAGGGGGCTAATCATGTCAGCATACCATCCATTTGGATAAAAAGACGATCTATCCACACGGGGAATGAAGACCAATTTTCCGCTAAACCGGATTTTATTGTGGACACCTTACTGGATATTAAAGAAATTGTTAATCGATAATTAATTTCTTTATTGGATCATCCAGGGTTGATCGAACCAATCCACAACATGATCTTCAAGATCATCCATATTGATTGTATTCTCATACTCAATTTTCCCCTTTACCGAAACCCCAATTTGGTGAACAGTTTCTTTGCTTCCACACACCAGATGATGCCACCAGGGTAAATCTTTTCCTTCTGCTAAAAGCCTGTAAGCACAGGTAATTGGCATCCAGTCCAATTTTTTTACTAATGTAGCATCCAAAACCAGGCAGGTAGGCACCAAAGCTCTTCTATTCAGATAATCAGTGCATTGACAGGTTGGTTCATCAAATAATTTGCAGATGACATTTGTTGTATAGTATTCTCCTGTTTCACCTTCCAGCCGAAACAGGCAACATTTACCACACCCATCACATAAAGATTCCCATTCATCCCTCGATAAATCTTCCAGTTTTTTACTTTTCCAAAATGGTGTGATTTCCAACATGCCTCTTTAGTCTATGATACCTATAGATTGTTATAATTATCTGTATCGTTTGCAATACTCTGTCAATTCAGTATCATAATGACGGAGCATTTTAGATTTTATCATTTTTTATTAAGTTTTCATTACTTCATCGAAATATGAGGATTAACCATGAGTTTAATGACCGTTGGTGTGGTCGGTTCGTCATTCAAAGAAAATGAACTGCGAGTTCCAATTCATCCAGAGCAATTGGATTGGATTGATCATAGTGTCCGAAAAAAAATGTATTTTGAAGCAGGATATGGCGAAAGATTCCAGATCCAGGATACCTGGATTGCAGAAAGGTCAGCTGGTTTAATGCAAAGGAATGAAATTTTCGAACATTGTGATGTAATTGTATTAATTAAACCGGATCCAAAAGACCTGCCTTTTATCCATCCGGGAAAGATACTCTGGGGATGGTTACATTGTATCGAGGATATCTGGATTACAAATGCAGCCATTAATAAGAACCTCACCATGATTGCATGGGAAGCGATGCATAAATGGAATCGAAGAAATGAATTTCAATATCATATCTTCCACAAAAATAATGAGATTGCAGGGTATGCTGGTGTTTTTCATGCACTTCAATTAAGAGGTATTGACGGTCACTACGGAACTCCCAGACGTGTCATGATCATCGGGTCAGGTTCGGTCGCAAGAGGAGCATTGTTAGCTTTTAAAGGTTTAGGATTTAAGGACATACATATATATAATCGACCATCCAAAACCTTTATTGCACCGCAATCATATGATGCAACTTACCATCAATTAGAAATTAATTCAGATGGAAAAATAATGGCCATCCATGCTGATAGAACCAGGAACCTGTTCATTGAGGATATTGCTCAATCAGATATTATTTTGAATGGAATACGGCAGGATTTTAAACAACCTATTATGTTTATGGACAATGATGAGATAAATAGATTGAAACGATCTGCTTTAATAATTGACATAGCCAGAGATGAAGGTATGGGATTCCCGTTTTCCAAACCGACATCTTTTAACAATCCAATTTTTACTGTGGGTGAAGCCTGGTATTATGCGGTCGATCATACATCCTCATATTTATGGAACATCGCTTCCTGGGAGATTTCGATCAGTTTGCTACCATTTTTATCCACAATCATTAAAGGTGCTGCTCATTGGGATAAAGAAGAGACTATTCGAAGAGCGATTCAAATTCAAAATGGTAGAATTATTGACCCAAGGATTTTATCATTCCAGAAACGTGATGAAGAATACCCCCATATAATTAAACCCAGGTAGAAATCAATAATCACAATTCTAAATTTACCAGAAAAAATTGACCTTAAACCATTACTGGGAAAAACAATGCAGACTGAACGCCAGCTAACCCGAATCCAAGCCGATATGATTTTGCTGCTCACTGCAGCAGTTTGGGGTAGCGGTTTTATTGCCCAAAGAATAGCCGCTCCAAACATGAATATTTTTTATTTTAATGGTGGTAGATTTCTTTTAGGAGCTATTTTATTACTTCCTCTGATTAAGTTTAAGTTCAAAATTTCAAAGAATAAAATTATTGGTGTACTACTTTCAGGCTCTCTCCTATTTTCAGCTGGTGCATTCCAACAAGCTGGCATGATCACCACAACAGCCGGGAATGCAGGTTTTATAACTGGTTTGTATGTAATTTTTGTGCCTTTTTTTCTATGGATATTCTGGCAGAAAAAACAAAGATGGAATGTATGGGTTGCAGCTTTAATTGCAGTTATTGGAATGTTACTTTTAAGCACTGGAGGGCAACTCAGATTAGCTCCTGGAGATCGGTTGGAATTTATTGGTGCTATCTTATGGGCTCTGCATGTGATCGTTGTCGGTAATACAGTTCAGGGAATGCATCCAATCCAGTTTGCAATTGGGCAATTTCTGGTAAGTGCATTTCTTAATTGGGGAACTGGATTGATTCTTGATCCGCATGGGTTGACTGAAATTTCCTCATTATGGTGGACCATTCTTTATAATGGGATTGCTTCGGTAGCAATCGGTTTTACTTTACAGGGAGTTGCTCAAAAGTATGCTCCACCAACAGACGCTGCTTTAATCTTGAGTATGGAAGCTGTATTTGCAGCGGTTTTGGGTTTTTTAATTTTAAAAGAAAGTTTCAGCCCTGAACAATTAATTGGTGGAATTTTGGTAATGGCAGCTATCTTCCTCGCTCAATTAAATTTTTCATCAGTAAAAGGAAAAGCATTGTGATGAAAAATAAGCTCAAGGATTTTTCAATTATTTAACACTTTTCCCATTATTTAACGTATAAATATATTGAAGTTATTCATTTGGAGGATTGATATGAAGAACCGTACTGCGATTTTGATTGGAAGTATTCTTATTCTGGTTGGTGTTTTTTCCATCGTGGATGCTTTTTTTGGTATAAATCTGTGGTCCTTAATCTTCCCGATATTATTAATTGCATTAGGTGCATTTATTATATTCCGGCCAAAATCAGTCTCTGGAGGTAATTTTTACGTTCGATTTGTTAATGAAACTGATAAAACAAAAGATTGGGTGGTAGAACCAGCTGAATATCTATCATTTGTTTCCAGTCTCACAATCGATTTTTCAGACGCGAATATTCCTGATGGCGAAACTATCCTTCGCATGAATAGTTTTGTAAACGATGTTGAAATTACTCCTCCTCTTAATGGTGGACTAAAAGTGTATGCGCGTGGATTTGTGCACGACACAAAAGTCAAAGGTCGCGATGAGGATCATATCCTGACACCTTTTGAATATGAAACACCAGATTATGCATCACAAACCAAAAAAGTATATATTCAATTATTATCATTTGTATCCGAAGTGGAAATCCTTTAAAGATTGAGTAAAGATGACATCTATTAGAAAAAAACGTTCTTATAAACCAATTTTATCTATGGATTTTGATGGAGTGATTCATTGGTATCGAAACGGATGGAAAGGTGTGTCCGTTATCGATGATGATCCTGTTCCTGGTGCAAAAGAATTTTTGGAAAAAGCAAAAAATTTCTTTACGATTGTAGTTTTTAGCTCAAGATCCAGCTCTGACGAGGGAATTGAAGCAATGCGAGCTTGGATGGAAAAACATGGTTTTCCTGAGGTGAAATTTTCCAAGGATAAACCGAAAGCCTTCCTGACAATTGATGATAGAGCTATTCAATTTAAAGGAGAATGGTTCGACCCGGAAGAATTACTGGCATTCCAACCATGGAATAAAGCGTAGTTACATGAACGATTTGTTTCAACATGCGATGAATGAAAGACTGCAACAGGAAGCACCTTTGGCAGCTCGTATGCGTCCTAGATCATTTGATGATTTCATTGGGCAAGAACATATCATTGGAGAAGGAAAATTATTACGACGCGCAATTCAAGCTGACCGACTATTTTCATCCCTTATATTCACCGGCCCTCCTGGTACTGGGAAAACCACGCTTGCTCAATTAATTGCCTTACATACCAAGGCTCACTTTGAGACGATCTCTGCGGTGCTGGCTGGTGTGGCTGAACTCAGACGAGTTATTCATGAAGCAGAAGAACGACGGCGCTTATATCATCAAAGAACCATTCTGTTCATTGATGAAGTTCACCGCTGGAATAAAGCACAACAAGATGCACTCCTTCCACAAGTTGAATCCGGAATGTTAACTTTGATCGGTGCCACAACAGAAAATCCTTACTTTGATGTTATTCCTGCTTTGGTGTCACGTTCCAGGGTCTTCCAGCTTCAATCCCTTAATGAAGAGCATTTGAACAAAATAATCGATCGAGCACTCTTCAATCCAGAATATGGTTATGGGCAACATTCAATTATTCTGGATGCCGATGCACGTGAACATTTGATCAGGATGTGCGGTGGAGATGCACGAAATCTCCTCAACGCTCTTGAGCTGGCCATTGAGACAACTGCGCCTGATAAAACCAGCACAACACATATTACGTTGGAAGTAGCCCAGGAATCGATTCAAAAACGGGCGGTTTTATACGATAAGAGTGGCGATGTCCATTATGATACGATTTCAGCGTTCATAAAGTCAGTGCGCGGGAGTGACCCAGATGCTGCTTTATACTGGCTTGCAAAAATGATGGCAGCGGGAGAAGATCCACGCTTTATTTTACGACGCTTGATCATACTGGCTGGTGAGGATATTGGGCTGGCTGATCCTCAAGCATTGGTGATTGCGAATGCAGCAGCCAATGCATATGAATTCGTTGGTTTACCTGAAGGAATTTTCCCGATTGTTGAAGCGACATTATATCTATCTACTGCTCCAAAATCGAATTCTGTAATGGCATATTTTGATATTCTCAAAAGAATGGAAGAAGAAGGGATGGGACAGGTCCCGGTCCATCTGATGGATAGCAATCGAGATGCAAAAGGTTTTGGTCATGGAAAAGGTTATTTATATCCACATTCA
>DAOUGX010000290.1:0-3092 GCA_034428855.1 Anaerolineaceae bacterium
CAATACTGTCATCGTGGTGGAACATAATATCGAAGTTATTAAGACCGCAGATTGGGTCATTGACCTGGGTCCGGAAGGAGGAGCAGCCGGTGGTAAATTGCTGGCAACCGGCACCCCCGAACAGGTGGCACAGGTTGGCGAGTCCTGTACGGGACAGTACTTAAGAAGTTTGTTTTAACTTTTATCTGGACTAGAGCATTTATCAAGAGTTTTTTACGTGATTTTCCTTGCCCTGCGTATTGCAGGTTCAAGGAAAATTTTTATTGCCATCCAATCCAACAGGTTTGGTGAAATTAATTTTAACCAAACAGCTGGGATCCCAGGACCCATTAATATTTCTCTTTTTCGCTTATGAGCAGCTTTTAATGTAATCTCAGCACATCGTTTAGCCGTCATCATCCGTTTATGATAAATTTTCCGACCACCCGCCCCTCTTGAAATTCCATTTTTATCCATTTGAGCTTCATGAAATTCAGTGACTACCCACCATGGGCAAATTGTGGTAACACTCACCCCATGAGATTTAGTTTCCATTCTCAATGCATCCAAAAATCCATGAAGCGCATATTTACTGGCACAGTAAGGTGTGTTATAAGGGATTGCTGTTTTTCCACCTATACTGGAAATCGTTACAATCCGTCCTTTGGTCTGTTTTAAATAGGGTAAAGCGTAATACGTACAATGGATAACGCCATAAAAATTTACATTAATGACATGCCTAAACAAATTGAGATCTGGAAATTGATCAAATAACGCTGTTGCAGCTAAACCAGCGTTATTGATCAACATGTCCAATTGACCATAATGTTCAAGGGTTTTTTCAATCAACTTCTCACATTGAGATTCATCACATACATCTGTAGGTGTGATGAGAACCTCACAACCCAATGCGCGACATTTTTTGGCAACTTCATCCAGACGGTCTTCCCGGCGAGCTGCAATGGCTATTCTGGCACCTTGTTTAGCTAATTCTTCAGCCAATGCGGCTCCAATTCCTGCGGACGCACCTGTAACGATCACAACCCGATTCCGAAAGGCACCTGGAATCATACGACCTCCTATTTCATCAAATTAAAATACTCCTCCACATAAAGTAAATAACTTTCATAAACTGGCATGTCCACCTCATATTTTTTTCCCAACGCCAGTAAAGAAAAGTACATATCTTTCATTTCGTCGGGTGAATGCTGAACATGGCCTTCGAACATTTCCTGCATTCCTCTCTGCCGGTAAATCCATTGGGTAAAAGGTATTAAAACGAAGAATGGTAAATAATAAAATTTAGTCGGTGTCACTTTTTTGGGATTAATACCCTGCCGAATACAAATTTGCCAGGCTTCACGCATGGCCAGATATGATTCTTTAATAATGTCAGCTTTTTGAAAATTCTGATAGTTTCCTGCCTTTAAATAGGCTGCCAGACAACCCGCCCCCCAAATATAGTGGGTGCGAATATAAGGAATGATGTCTGAAATGATTTTCGGATTCATATTTGCTCGTTTGAGCAGATGGTGAAATAGTCTGATTCTGGAGGTAATGGACCCATCTACTTCGCCAATCACTGTATTGGTCAAGATCATTCCAAAAATAACACCATCGATCAGGTTGTCTTTTCGCCCGCCACCTGCTTTAAAGGGATAAGCAATGAAGTACCGGGATGGATCTAAATAATCTGCAATGGTTTCATCATCCCCCGGACGCATATTTTGCAGGAAGACAATATGGGCAGATCCCGAATATTTCTTTAACATCACCAGGACATCTTCTAATTGATTGCTGTTGACTGCCACAATGATGAAATCATATTCATCAAAATCCGACAATGAATGAACAAAAATTGGGAGGTATCTTTCCTCAACATGATTACTGCTGGATGATCTGAGATCCAAGCATTTGATCTGTATTCCAGATGAATGATACAGATCATATTTTTCTTTCCGGATCAAATGCGTTATCTCGCAACCCGCTTTTTGAAGCTGCCAGCCATACAAAGTTCCAATAACGCCTGCGCCAATGATCAGGATTTTCTTATTCTGAATATCTTGTTTTTCAACCATCTCACTCCTTAATGTTTACCAAATAAACGGAATTAATTTTTTGGTTTTTTGTGTATATCGAAGATATGAATCTCCAAAATGGTCAATCAATAATTTTTCCTCCACCTTAATCCGATAGTGAAGGCAAAACAGTAAAAAAATGATATTTACGATTCCAATTAAGCTGGCATATCCAACACCGATCCCGATTGCCATTAATAGATAACCCAAATAGGCTGGGTGTCGAATGAGATGATATGGCCCTTCCTGTACCAGAACTTGTTCTGTCCGGATTGAAAGATGTCCGGAATACCACTTTCTCAACACATGTCGCGCATACACAAACAGAAAAGAACCAACAATAATCAAACCAAGCCCAGCAACAATCATTCCATATGAAGGTTGTATGAAAATATCAGTAAATAAATATTCAATGGGAGGGAAATAAAACGCAAATATCATTCCCAGAACGATCAACCAGAAAGAACGATCACCAGATTCTTGATTAATCGGTTTGTTTTCTGCAGAACCGTCCCAAAGAGTCTTGCCCTTTACGATGAATGCAACGACCATACCCACGCTGAAAAGTGCCCCAACAACGATTAAAAACCACCCGGTGGTATTGGTGGACATCGATAGAAAACCCAACCAGACCAATGCGAGCGCCAAAACAGGCACAATAAAAAATAAAAATTTCCTGTCAAGTCGGTTCATTCCTACCTCTCTAACTATTCTTCCTTGATGTGATTGACACCCTGCATAAATAATGTAATGATGTGAGGATCATCAACCCGATAGTAAACTTCTTTGCCTTCGCGCCTGGGTTTCACCAGGCGCAATTGTCTTAATCCCCGCATATGGTGAGAAACAGCTGACTCCGTTACGCCAACCTGTTCCGCCAGACTGGACACATTCAGTTCATCTTCAAGGATGGCAGATAAAATCCGGACACGGGTGGTATCACCGAAGGCTCTAAATAATTCAGCTACATGGGCAGCAGTATGTTCATCGAGAATCATGGATGGTCATTCTCCTTGTCAAAACAAATGAGTATAT
>DAOUGX010000291.1:0-1866 GCA_034428855.1 Anaerolineaceae bacterium
TTCGATTTCATGCGTGGTGATGAAGAATATAAATACCGTTTTGGTGCCAAAGATCGTTTTGTCCAAAGGGTAACCATCTCAAAGTAATTTACCACTTTGATAAGAGGAATTATGCCGACAACTGACCAGGTAATGCAAGCACTATCCAGGGTACACGATCCCGAATTGGGTCGTGATTTGGTTTCTCTTAACATGGTTCGTAACCTTTTAATTGAAGATGAAGCTATATCCTTCACTTTACAACTGACCATTCCTGGTTGTCCTTTGAAAGATCATATGGCTAAAGAAGCCCGTGAAGCATTAATGGCATTGCCAGGTGTGAAGATCGTCAATATTAACTTTGGCAGCATGACGGAAGACGAACGCAAACAGGTGCTAAACAACAGGAAACGCTCTTTACCAAAATTAAATACAATGAACAAAATCGAGCGTGTTTTTTCGGTGATGAGTGGGAAAGGCGGTGTGGGTAAATCCTCTGTTACTGCTATGTTAGCTGTTGAGTTTGCCCGACAGGGACATAAAGTGGGTATCCTGGATGCTGATATTACCGGTGCCAGTATTCCTAAGTTGTTCGGCTTGCCACCTGGTGGACTACGTGGTGGAGATTTGGGCATTTTACCTGCAATCACTCCCTCTGGGATTCGCATTATTTCCAGTAACTTGATGCTCAAAGAAGAGGACACCAGTGTAGCCTGGCGCGGACCACTGATTGCCGGTATGATCGAAAAATTTTGGAATGATGTGTTATGGGGAAGACTGGATTATCTTCTGGTGGATTTACCCCCCGGCACCTCTGATGCAACCATCACAGTTATGCAGAATTTACCAGTCAATGGTGTTATGTTAGTCACCACCCCACAGGAACTTTCCGGATTAGTCGTACGCAAAGCCGCTCATTTGCTGAACCGCCTGGATATTCCCATTCTGGGGATTGTTGAGAATATGAGTTACTTTCGCTGCCCGGGTTGTGAACAGGAGTATGCCATTTTTGGTCCCAGCCACGCAGAGCAATTGGCAATTGATTTTAACACCCCACTGGTTGCTCGTCTCCCGATTGATCCGGATATCGCACAATTGTGTGACCAGGGGAAAGTGGAACAGATTCAAATTCCCGAAATATCAGCGCTGGCGGATCAATTTGCAGAAATAAAAAAATAGCAGCCCGAAAGCTGCTAATGATTTTCTGTCCAAATCAAATGACAGTTGCTGAACCAGCATAAATAATGATGGTTTTTACTATTTACCAGCTTTTAATTTCCGTCTGATTAACTTCACGCTATCAATAATCACCAGTACCAGTAAACTCGCGCTCAGACTGATACCTAATTCCAACAATGATAAAGCCTGGGTTTCAAATATGTTCTGTAGAAATGGGGTGTACACCACTGCCATTTGCAAGGCAAATGTGAGAATAACTGCGCCAAGCAATATTTTATTGGTTAGGATTCCCAGCTCCCATAAGGTTTGACGTTCAGATCGGGTGGCTAAAGCATTTCCCATCTGTGCCATTGTCAGGGTGGTGAACACCATCGTCTGCCAGGCGGATTGATTACCGAAATGATAAGCCCATAAACCCACCAATAAGGAGATCGCACCCATGATCGCGCCAATCCAGAGCACATCGAACCCCATCCCACGCCCAAAGATTTGTTCTTTTGGATTGCGGGGAGGGCGTTTCATCGTATCTGATTCAGCTGGTTCCTGTGTCAGGGCGAGTCCTGGCACCCCGTCTGTTACCAGGTTCAGCCACAAGATTTGTAATGGTCGCAATGGCAAACCTAACCCCACAAATGGTCCGACTAACATGACTAAAACTTCACCAAAATTCGAAGTCATTGTATAACGAATGAATTTCCGAATATTTTC
>DAOUGX010000292.1:0-5789 GCA_034428855.1 Anaerolineaceae bacterium
GCGCAGGGAGGCTTCACCAACACGTTTTACCCCGAACACTTCCATTACTTCAGCAATATCTCCATAGTTTAATAAAATATCTGAAATGCGCGTCTCTTTTGTTATTTGCATGCTGGTTCTCCTTCTTCTGACTGGTGGAAGCACTTATCAATCTTTTTCATTCCAACCATTTCAGATAGATCGTACCTTTTCGGAACCATCTGCGCTACGACTTTTGTCGGGTTTGAGATCACTCTTTCCTATTATAGGATCGACCCGGTTCACTGCTGAAAATTACTTGCAGCAAACACGACTTAAGTCGTTCCGGAACCAGTGGAAAGAACCTATACTCAGGTCAATACAGTAAACAAACTGAAAGAAAAGGAGTTCCAATGAAATCAATCCTGACGAAGATCGCGGCAATTCTTGCCTTCATCATTGGCGCAATGGCAGTTTTTGCAGGCGCGCAGGTGTTGTTAGGAAACGATCCGGGGTATTATGTCATCAACTGGGTTCCCATTTATAACTACACTGCAGGTATACTGACCGTTTTTATAACTTCCATCCTGATCTGGCGGGGAAGTAAGCTCGCCTGGTTTGCAGCCATCACCACGTTCAGTTTGCACACGCTGGTAATGATCGTCTTGCAGACTGTGCACAGAGATGTTGTCGCAGTGGACAGCATCCGCGCCATGACCATACGTATGATAGCCTGGGCGATTATTCTGGTTTTAATGTTCGCCCAATTTCAAAAGGATAAAAAGGCTCAACTTCTGACCACAGTGGCGATATTTTAAAACGATGACAGATTCTGTTATCGCCGATGAGACCCTGCGTGAGGCAATTCTGGCTGCATTTGCCGCTGACAATCGCATCGCTGCAGACAATCTGAGAGTTGGCGTGCTGAACTCAATCGCTCACATGGCAGGGAAAGTGGACGATTTATCGAAACGCGATCTGGCAGAAGCACTCGCACATCAAGTACCCGGTATTCGTGGTGTGGTAAACCGGATTGAATGCCCCGGTGCACCCAGCCCAGCCAGAACCGTGAATCTGGACTTAAAAATTTAAAAAATCAAATTAGAAGAGGTAAAAAAATGACAAAAGTATTTTCAAAATGGTTTCGAAAAATTCATCGCTGGATTGCAGTGCCCACTGCCCTGGCCATTCCAGCAGCACTCATTATCAAATTGGTAGGAAGCGAAGAACTGGTGGCGACCTGGGAGAGATTGGACAAGATTCCGTCTATATTAATGCTGGTGATGGCACTCACAGGTGCTTATTTATTTCTCCTGCCCTATATCGTCAAAGGACAACGGAAGAAAAGGAGTATAGAAACGAATAAAAGTTGATCATCAAACCATTGAATCTAAAAACACACTTTTGGAATGATCCATTAAGTGTGTTTTTTTTGACTTCTTTGGGGAATGAATCGTTCTAATTCTTCCCGTAGCAGAAGCAAAGCAGGTGGAAGGTGTAGACCATCCACCTGCTTTAATAGATTGTTTTATTGTAAACTCTCTGCGATGGCGATCAAATCCTCTTTGGTGATTCGCCATTTATTGAAAGAGGATTGATAACTGATGGATATTTCGATCCCATTTTCTTTCCAGGTCAGAGCCAGACTCCCGTCATCATTTACCCAGGTTGGTTCAGGAGTGGGTTGACCGGGTTCTGCCATACTGGTTTGAATGGTACCAATGGTGAATTTTGCCGGAATGCCATTGACCATCACTTGTTCAATCGCTTCTGGCGGAAACATCTCTGGGTATATCGGTTCTGAATCCTTGAACCTGTGTAGATTAATGATCAAGACGGGTCCATTTGAATGCATCAGATCCGCAGCAAAATCACCGTAGAATAGCATTAATGTTCCCGTGGAAATGTAGCGCACATGGCTGAAGAAAATACCTTCCGGCAAGATGGTTGGCTCCAATACTTCAAAATCAACTAGCGGCTTGACATCCTCCAGGTTGGTATAAACCTGCGACCAAATATCCTCTGTAACCTGTATGAGTTGCGGGGTGGGGGTCGGCAATGGAGCTTCTTCCTTTAATGATTCTGCATACTGGAGCATTTGTCGTTTGTGGTCTGAAGCCTCGCCACCGCTGTACACAATCTGGAACCAGTAATTACCTTGCATCCAACGCAATCTTTCCACCTTCGCTGCAGGATCCCAGACTGCCTGACTGCCATTTTGTGCAGGCATCAGTTGGCCTTTTACATATTCCCCCGCTGCCCTGTTTACAGTTACCGGCTGAATAGCTGCTTCCGGAACGGAGTACCAGGCATCTGTTTCTCGAATCGCGAAATTATAATTCGCCTGTGAGATGGTTAATTGTTCAGCTCCTTTTGTATACCATAAGGCCGCCAGACCATCCCGGTAATCCACTCTTTGGAAGGTGAAACCTTCCGGTATATTGGAATTTTGCCAGGGTTTAAAACCAACAGCAGCCGTCATTTGTTGTAACTGGCAGGTGAATTTTTCTGCAGTCGGACATTGAGCCAGCGATTGAGCAACCACTACCATTTGGTCCTGGTCCAGGTATGCTGGATAAAAGTCATCATTCATCATGAACACAATCCGAATGGCTATGTCATTTTGCTGCCATTGAATGGTAAAGACACCTGCCTGATCAACCCAGGTTGATTTGTTGGAACCATCTTCATTCCACCACATACCACGCACCAACTCGGCGGTGTTGTCTCCAACAGGAATCGCCACGACTTCAGTGCGCTCTGAAATTTCAGGCAACTCCAGGTTTTTGCCCTGGGTGATCATAAAGAATTCCCCCGAGTTGGATTTTGGCGATGAATAAGTCATTTGAACAGCTTCACGCGTCTCATCATAATTGATTTGAGCCAGACGATAATCTTCCGGCAATTCCATGGGTTGATACAATTCCCAATCCACCAGTGCCTGTGCTTGCATCAGGCTGATTCCGGTTATCCAATCCGAAGCCGGTAATTCGCGTGCATCCATTGTAGCTGTGGGTGTTGGCATTTGATCCACAGGGATGATGGCCTGGTATTGAGTGGGCTCCGGGGTGCGTGTTGGTAAGGGAATGGTGATTTGATCCTCTGGTATGTTGATGGTGTTCCCCTGTACGCGATTAAAAAACCTCAATACCTGATCTGCCAACACACTGCCAGCAGGCGTCAATAGGATACCAAGCAGTAGCAAAATGACCATCGCAGCACCGATCACCAATGCTGCTTTTCTTTGCCTTAAAAAGCCTGTTGGTTTGATTCCTGTACTCGACCAGGGAGCTTGCTGCATGCGTTGATGATACGTTTCACCTGGTTGAGGAGTGATAGAACTTAACATTGCTTCTATTTCAGCAATCGTTGGTTTTAATTTTTCTGTTGTCATTTCTCTTCCTTTTCTTCAGACCATTCTCGTTGTAATTGTTGTAATGATCTTCGGATTGTGACCGAAATCGTGTTTTCAGGGATGTGCAGGTATTCTCCAATCTGGTTTACGCGCCAATCCAGGAAATAACGCAGCACCAAAATCTCGCGATGCCGGGCTGGTAGTTGATTCATCAAGCTCCAGAGTTGCTTATAGGACTCACCTTTTTGCACCAAATTTTCTGGTGTGGGTGCAATGATTGGGACATCCTCAGGAAATTCATCCACAACCTGAATGCGCGCCTGACTACGCCGGTATTGATCAATCACCAGGCGTTTGGCAATCCGCAACAACCAGCCAATGCCTGTGGTGAGGGGCTCACCATCAAAGGAACGACGAGCTTTCCAGGCACGCGTGAATGTCTCTGCGGTCAGGTCCTCAACATCTTCAATCGGAGCGCCATGTAAACCGTACACATAGCGGAACACAGGCAGATAATGTTGCTCATAGAATTGACGAAAAACTTCTGTGTTTACCAGCGGGGTTTCTGTTTTTCCTTTTCGAAGCCACCTGGACAGCCCTGGTATGGTTATGTCTTTCAAAGCACAATCCTCCATAAATTCAAAACGTAACAACCGCGGTTTAAATATGGAAACGCACAAGAAAGAAAAATCTGACAGATGGATATCATTTTGGTGTGATTAACGCGAAGGTTGGACAGTATTCGATAAAAACACAATTGCTTTTGGTGATGATCTGATTTATGGTTTCAACTTCTGACAATTGGGGTAAGTATTAATTATTATATAAAGAATCGTTGTTTGATTGTTTCCATCACAAACAATTCACGCCGCACCCAGCGCTGAATATTCGGGGGTGGGTTTTCTAACAAGGCGCGGTTGACGGCCATGGCATGCTCAAGGCTTACCCATTCCGGCGTGAAGCCATATTCGTATTCATAATCATCCAGATTTTGTCCGCCAAAGCCGTCCTCCACCTCGCACAGGTAATAGTATGAATTCATGCGGAAGAGATCAAACTCGTCTTCCTGTGCCAGGTCGTACTCCTCCACCCTGCCGAATTCTCCTAAAACCCTGCTCAAGCGCGCACCACACTCTTCCAGCACCTCGCGTTTTAAGGCGATCGCATGTTCTTCATCCCGCTTTATACCTCCACCAGGGAACTTATAATCCCCATTCAATGTTGAATAAACCATCAATACCTGATTCCCGTGCAAAACGATGGCTCGTACCGCTTCGCGGGTGATTGTTTTCCCACTGAGGGACAGATTGGGTTTATAATAAATTTCTTTGAGTAGTTTCATAAATACCCTATGATCACTCGTCCATTTTTTGGGTTTGTGGTTGTTAATTATTGGGTCTCCAGGTTATTATTTAAGCTATTATGGAATATAAATTAGAGATTATTATAATGTGTGTGGTTTAAAACCATTATTTCTTTGAAGGAAACTGTGAGAATTTAGGGGACATTTCTACTTTGCAGTCCCTTCTGGCAAACTGGAAATCTGGAAGAAATTTGTCGCTTAAGTTGTAACCTCTTTGGTCAGGCACAATAACTCGAAAACCGGCATCCGCTAAAGGGTCGATTTGAGCTTCCCATCCAAACCAGGCGTCCGGGAATCCGTGCAAGAGGAAAACAGGCTCGCCACCTTCTGGTCCCGCCAGGGCAGTGTGTAATCGAATCCCATTGGATGTAATTTTTTGGAAGTTTATCGACACTTCATTCTGCAAGTGCATTGCTCGCTTCATCGAGAGCATTCACTTCTTCGGAGGTGAGCCGCCAAACCATTGCGCCGAGGTTTTCAGCGGCTTGTTTGGCATTTTTTGCGCCGGGAATGGGCACGGCTCCTTTGCAGATCGTCCAGTTCAGGGCAACCTGTGCAGGTGATTTGCTGTAATTTGTACCGATTTCCTTCAAAAGGTTGATCAGAGGCTGGGCTTGTTCCAGTTTTTCTGGAGGATACATACGCTTACGTGGACCAGGTGGTGGATTATCCGGTCCATATTTCCCGGTTACCATGCCTTTCGCTAGCGGACTGTATGCAATGACTGTGATGTCATTCTCCAGACAGTAATCCAGTAAACCATTTTTCTCGATCCTGCGATCAAACAAGCTGTATTCGACCTGATTGGACGCCAATGGAATCCCGAGAGCCTGTAAGGTGTCATGCGCCATTTTGGTCTTTTCTGCATTGAAGTTTGAGACGCCTACCGCGCGGGTCAGACCTGCCTCGACTGCATCAGCGAGGGCAGATAAATATTCCGGCTTCGTCCAGCGCCCAAGGGGTACATGAATTTGATATAAATCGACCTGCTTTATTTGTAAGCGATTCAGACTCTTTTTGAGAGCACGCAGCAGGGCTGTTTTTTGTATTCGCCACGGAAACGGAAAAAATTTGGTTGCAATCAAAACTTCTTCGGTCGTGGAAGGTAAAAAT
>DAOUGX010000293.1:0-2837 GCA_034428855.1 Anaerolineaceae bacterium
ATCGCCAGCTCTCACATTCAGCACATAATAAACCATTCCATCATCACCCAGTGCCACCCCTGCACCCACATCGCCACTGGCATAATCCACCATAACATGCCAATGAACCCAATCAGACCAGATTTGGTACACGACAAACGCTGAGGTGATAATTCCCTCTGTCCCTTCCGCCACGTTTTCCTGAATACCACTTTGCCAGGCAATCGAACCATCACTGTGGGTATGGGTAGAATACTGAATGGAAGCCATATATTCAGCATGCTGTTGGGCATAGCTCATCAAATAAGAATCCACATTGTATGGATCCAGACCTTTCGAAGCACGTAATGCGTTTACTGTATTGATCAGATCATAGGCGTTTTCAGTTTGTGCTTTGACAGGCTCTATTGCCGGAACTGAAAAAATCACAAGAAATATCAAGAGAATAAATGGTATTAATGTTGATGGTCTGGTCATAATTGAATTTTTTTCTGGGTCTTTGATCCATTATATTTCAAATGTTTCTTTAAATGTAAACCACCTTTGCTAATACCTTTTATCAAAATTCAATTAAGATCTGTTTTGTTAGCCTTTTCCGTAGGTCATTCATCCAATCCGGCTCGTTATCCCAACTTTCCTGCATGGCATTCGCCACCCGTGTGTATTGATATAACCTGGCAAACCGCCGAAAAAGAGGTTGCTTGTTAAAAACCTGATCGTCTAGCGCAAATTTACTTTGGTACCCGCCCAAAAATTGGATCTCCAGATCAGAAATATCATCCCTGCCAGTCTCATCCCGGATGGCGTCCAACGCCTGAAAAACATCCATTACAAACCAGTGGTACATGGTATCATCAAAATCAATCACACTGCAACGCTGACTGGTTTCATCATAAAACACATTATCCGGTTCAAAATCATAATGAATCAGCCCATAGTTTTCTTGATCAATTGTCAACTGATCAAATTCACGCCGCAGGAATGTCATTTCCTGCCAAGGTTTTTGATCCAACCCCAATTCGCGGAGTGTTTTCTCGATCCAATCGAACACATCTGAATGCGTCCAGCGCTTCAAACCGGGATTCGAGTATTGTGTGGAAATTGCATGTAATTCTCCCAGGGCAGCTCCATAAGCAATCATGATTTCTGAACCAAAATCAGTCTGACTGATTTGTTTCCCCCGCACACCTTTTAAAACACTGGCTACGTACTCTCCCCAGGGTGTTTGTTTTTTGACCAGTTCTGCTCCAGTTCTGGAAGGTATTATCTCCAAAGCTGGATACCCCTGACGATTTAAGAATTTTAAAAATGCCAGCTCAGCCTGAACTGATTCCTCATTTTTTTCTGGTAGCGGGCAAAAGCGTAAAAAACAAAGATCACCATTTATTCGGAATGGATAAATAGCGTTGGCTGAAATCCGAAAATGTTGAAACAACGCTTCAGAACCGGCATCAAATTCCCAGTTCTTCAATAACATCAATGCCAAATCTGGATTATTAAATAAGTACTTGAATTTCAACATACTGTTTTTGATTCCTTATTGTTAGATTATATCTATCACGAAGATAACAATAATTCCCATGCCTGTCACCCGCCATATGGGTAATTAATTCTGGTGTATTGTCATCTGCCCTTTTAGGATCACTTAAGGATAAACCGTCAAACTTACACCCGAGAAGAAAACAAGAATAATTATGGTGTCAGGAGTGATTTTTACCAGCCCTGATTTTTCACCTATATTCGAGGTGCAATGCACGTTTGGATCCAGATCAATAAAATTACAACTGCAAAATCATGTCCCGTGATAATCCCCAAGTGCAATGCACCCTCACTGTCAAATGTCGACTTTTGCTTTTAGCCTTTTGCGTTTAGCCTACTCCAACATATACCCAAAACCACGCACCGTTACAATAAATTTTGGATGGGCAGGATCTTCTTCCAGCTTGCTGCGTAAGGACCAGACATAGCGACGTAAAACGGTTGAGCCTTCCTGCCGGTATTCACCCCACATTTGCTTGGTCAGCTCTTCCTCAGACACTGCTTTTCCGTGCCGGCGTGCCAAAATCTCCAGCAAGCGAAATTCGGTGGGTGTCAAATCCACCAGTCTGCTATCGAGGCGTACTTCACGACGGTTAAGATCAATCATCAGATCATCGACAATCAGGATATTTTCCAGGGTACCAGTACCTCTGCGTGTCCGATTCAAAACGGCATTGATTCGTGCCAATAATTCTGCATAGCTGAAAGGCTTGATAATGTAATCATCTACCCCCAGGGTAAAACCCCGCAGTTTATCCGCTTCCGATGTTTTCCGGGAAAGAATGATGATCGGAATCGATGAAATCTCTCGTAAACGGGCAATTACCTCCCATCCATCCATGCCTGGTAAATCCACTTCAATAATCACCAGATGTGGGTGTTCACTGAAGGCTTTCCGCATGGTTTCCTGCCCATTGGAAGCCAGGATCACCCGATATACTTTCAGCAAATGTTCTGCCAGCATGGTCTGTAATGGAATATCATTGTCAACGAGTAATATCTTACTGCTCATGGTTATTTACCTTAAGATTGATTATAAGTGCGTATTTAATCTGGAGTATAAAACTACGTATGAAATTGATGGATGTAGTCAATCTCCGATCAAAACATATTGTTCATATTATCATACTATCTTGACTCATCCCGGTTTTTCTGTCATAATATAGAACAATTATTCTATATTATGACACATATTTTACTGATTTTCAACGATCAATCCATGTTGACCTTTGAAGAGGATCAACCCGCTTTACTTCTGGTGGAGCAGATCAATCATGGGCAATGGATTCCACCACCACCTGCTTCTCAATTACTTGAGA
>DAOUGX010000294.1:0-1650 GCA_034428855.1 Anaerolineaceae bacterium
GGACGACCTGGGGACACAATCCGCTACGCCATGGGCACGGGAAAAACTTTATCAAATATTTAATTATCGCTATAATGCGAAATTACCCACGGTCATTACCACAGCAAACGATTTGGGTGAGATGGATCCCCGCATCCGTAGTCGCATGCTGGATACTCGTTTATGTTCGTTATATCTGATACTTGCTCCGGCTTTCATACGATCTCCAGAAAATTTACCTAAAACTCGCAAGCAATAAAGGCATTTTCGGGCAGAATCAGAAGATAGACTACACAATTATTTTAACTCGCCTTCATTTTTTGCTAGACTAGCATCAGTACGTTTTCCAATGGTGAGGGAGATAAGAGTATGAAATCAAGCACATACGATGTGGCGATAATTGGGGGAGGCATTGTGGGGTTGGCGACTGCTTTGAACCTGGTTCAAAACTATCAGCTTTCATTAATTATTCTGGAAGCTGAAAATGAAATTTCTGCACATCAAACCGGGCATAATAGCGGTGTGATTCACTCGGGTTTATATTACAAGCCTGGATCATTGAAAGCCCTTAATTGTGTTACCGGTCGCAAAGCCATGTATCAATTTTGTGAAGAGAATGAAATTGCTCATGAGAATTGTGGAAAAATTGTTGTTGCCACAGATCAGGCAGAGATTCCTTCATTAAATATGCTCGAAGAACGCGGACGGGCGAATGGTTTGGACGGAATTCGGCGCTTATCTCCACAGGAAATCAAAGAATTTGAACCACATGTCAATGGTATCGATGGGCTTTGGGTCCCACAAACAGGCATTGTAAATTACACCGATGTATCCAGAGCTTATGCCCAAAAAATACTGGCTGCCGGTGGTGAAATCAGAACCAATAGCCGTGTGATTGGTTTTTCAAACATTTCAGAAACGATCCAATTACAGACCACTTCAGGGGAAGTCGAGACAAAAAATATCATCAATTGTGCCGGACTTCGTTCCGATAAAATTGCAAAATTGTGTGGTGTGAATCCCGGACTGCAAATTATTCCATTTCGTGGTGAGTATTATGAGGTTGTGCCCGAAAAAGAATATCTGGTCAAAAACCTCATTTACCCAGTGCCAGATGTCCGATTCCCATTCCTGGGAGTCCATTTTACCCGCATGGTTCATGGTGGAGTGGAAGCTGGCCCTAATGCTGTACTGGCACTGAAACGAGAAGGGTATAAAAAATCAGATATTTCCATTCAGGATATGCTTTATTATGGCGGATATATTGGTTTCTGGAGAATGGCGTTTAAATATTGGAAAATGAGTATTTCAGAAACATATCGATCATATAGCAAAGCTGCTTTTGTGAAAGCTTTACAACGCCTGATTCCAGAATTAAAAATGGAGGATGTCCATCCAGCGGGTTCAGGAGTTCGCGCTCAGGCATTATCCGCCGATGGCAAACTGCTGGACGATTTCAGTATCGTGGAGAAAGCCAATCAGATCCATGTTCTAAATGCCCCTTCACCTGCGGCGACTGCTTCGCTTTCTATCGGTGAAACAATCGCGGGTATGGCAAAAAAGAATTTTCAATTAATAGAAATAGTACGGTAATCATCTTAAAAATAATTCTTTCATATTGTGATCGAGATTGATTTACATACTATAATTATTTAAGATCGAATCCCGGGA
>DAOUGX010000295.1:0-3941 GCA_034428855.1 Anaerolineaceae bacterium
TCCCGATTGTCACAAAGACAATTTTTCCGAAAGGATACAGAAAATAAAAAGTGAAAAAATGATTATCAAATTGATCATTGGATGACACCGGAAGAAATCCGCGAAAATTGGTTTCTACCGTAAAGCAGATAACTTCAACTACATCCAGCGTGGCAAGTTATATCAGATTTTTCGGATAGAACCACGATGAACAAAAGTTGTCGGAAATATTACCTGGCGTTCTTCCGGCTGTCGCCCTTCCACCAGATCAATTAACATATGCACCGAGGTTTCAACAATTTGCTCTACAGGATACTTAACCGCACTGATCCCCGGCCAAATTTCTTTGCTGTGCGTAATATCTCCAAAAGCCACCAGCGAGACCTGATCCGGGACTGAAATTTTTAACTCATTTAATGCATACAGTGCTCCGGCAGCGGCTTCATCACTCAAGGCAAAAATTGCTGTCGGTGGTTCTGAGCCACTCATCAATAATTTGGCTGCATTATATCCACCCGGAAAATTGTTTTCTGAATCAACCAGATAATGTTCACGAAAAGGCAGGTTGTGATCTTCAATGGCGGCTTTGTAACCAAACAACCGATCCAGGCTGGAACGGTGGTTGCGCAGACCCATTAAACAACCAATCCGTTGATGACCATTTTGGATCAGATATTCGGTCATCTGGTAAGCACCGGTATAATCTTCGGCTGACACATATGGAGTGCCACCCGTTGCTTGCAACGGTGCAATATGAACATGGGCAATCCCGGAGGATTTGATCAATTCTATTAAAAAGGGGTCACTATCACAGGGTGGCGTGGTCACCAGTCCATCAATCCGTTTTTGCTGGATTAAGGCAGCTATCTTATCCCGGGAGTTTGAAAAGGAAGGATAATAGTTTTGAATCAGAATTTCATAATTGCCTTCATACCCCAGGTCTAAGACTTTCGATATCACAGTCGATTGAAATGACCCAGAAGAATGCAACAGAATACAGATCACATATGATTTTTTTTGCACCAATTGCCGGGCAGAAATATTTGGAACATAACCTAATTCGTTTATTACCTGTAAAACCCGTTCTTTTAAGGCTGGTTTGACGTGAGGTTCATCATTGACAACCCGAGAAACGGTTTTTATGGAACACCCCACCCGTTGGGCGACTTCTTTGATCGTTACAGCCAATTTTCCTCACAAAATTCGGATTTACTTCTTGATTATAACAAAGCTTCAATAAAATATTGTTTGTATGCGCTACCCATTAAAGAAGTTCATAATTTCGTTCAAATAAGTTGACAACGTTGTCAGATATTGGATATAATTAATGGATCACCTGTCTAAAGGATACATATGAATAACGATCTGTCCAATTCCAAAAGTCGAAAAGCAAATCTTCTGGCTGTCATTCAACATCAAACCACCGATCAAATCCCCTGGGTTCCATTTGCAGGCGTCCATGTTGGCAAACTTAAAGGATTCAATGCCAGTGAGGTCCTGCAGGATGCTGATAAATTATTCTCATCCCTGGTCGAAGCAAACCGTTTATATGCTCCGGATGGACAACCAGTGGTATTTGATCTGCAGATTGAAGCGGAAATTTTAGGTTGCGAATTACTTTGGGCAGAAGAGTCACCACCCACAGTGGCCACTCATCCTCTGCAAACCGAAGCAATCATCCCAACTTTATACCCAACCCCACAGGATGGCCGCTTACCGATTGTCCTGGATGTGATGCGCAGAATGAAATCGGCTGTCGGTGATCACACTGCTCTGTATGGGCTGATCACCGGTCCTTTTACGCTGGCCTCCCATCTGCGGGGTACAGAAATTTTTATGGATATGGTAGACCAACCTGAATATGTCGCCAAACTATTGGAATTTACCACTGATTTTGTGGCTCAGATTGCTTCATACTATATTACAGCAGGGATGGATATCATTGCAGTGGTTGACCCGATGATATCCCAAATTTCTCCACGGCATTTTAAGAAATTTATGAGTGAACCTTTCAGTCGATTGTTCAACCAAATCCGCCATCAGAATGTTTTCTCAGCTTTCTTTGTTTGCGGAGATGCGACCAAAAATCTGGAAGTGATGTGTCAGACCGGACCGGATTGTATCGCTGTCGATGAAAATATTGACATGGTATATGCTCAATCCGTGCTAAAACCTTACAATGTCACATTACAGGGAAATATTCCCCTGACCACCCGTATGCTCCTGGGAACACAGGAGGATAATATGCAATATGTGATCGATCTATTTGATAAACTGGACCATCACAACCTGATCCTTTCTCCAGGTTGTGACATGCCTTACGATACTCCGGTTGAAAATGTCATCGGGGCTGCAGAAGCGATTCGCAATCCAGAACAAACCCGCAGAATATTGCAGAATTATCAGGCAGCAGATATGGACCTGTCCCTTGTCATCATTCCAGATTATAAAAATCTTGGGAAACCTTTGATGGAAGTTTTTACCCTTGATTCTGCCTCCTGCGCTGCCTGTAGTTATATGTTGTTAGCCGCAGAGCGAGCTACAGAAGCATTGCAGGGGAAAATTGATATGGTGGAATACAAGATGACAAACACCGAGAACATCGCACGCTTAAAAAAGATGGGGATTCAAAATTTGCCTTCGATTGTCATCAATGGCGATTTACGCTTTTCCTCCTTAATCCCCAGTCAACAGGAACTTGTCAAAACCTTACAGGAATATCTTAAGTAATTTTTCCTCTCCTTCAATTTTAAGTGACAGAAGACTCTTGCGGGAGTCTTCTGTCATATTAGGAATATTTCTTTATATCATTTCGGATTACATGTTGAATTTTAATCTGGAAACCTTTATGCAAATCTTATGAACAAGAGTAAGATTAAGATAGAACTCAAAAAGGAGACTCAAATGGACAAAAACATGACCAATCTGGCATTGAACAGCCTGGATGATGAATTAAATGGAGCCTATTTATACGATGCTTTGGCTGTCGTTGAGAAAGATGAAAGACTGGCTGAAGTTTACCGTCGTATGGCAGCTGTAGAGAAAAAACATGCGGACAAATGGATGGTACGGTTAAAAGAAGCGGGAGTGTCCCTCCCTCGTTTCACTCCTAATTGGCGCACCCGTACGTTAGCCTGGGCAGCCAGGCGTTTTGGGGTCAATTCAGTATTGCCAACCATCACCAGCATGGAACAAAAGGACTCACGCAAGTATGCCCATACACCGGATGCGTCTGAAATGTCTGCTGATGAACTCTCACATTCAAGGTTGTTACGACAGGTCACCAAAAGTATGCCTGGTGGCATCGAAGGTGGCATGCTCGCACGCATGGAAGGTCGACATCGTGCATCTGGCGGAAATGCCTTACGGGCTGCCGTCCTGGGAGCGAATGACGGTCTGGTATCCAATTTGAGCCTGGTGATGGGTGTTGCTGGAGCGGAATTCCAGAATTCCACCATCCTGATCACAGGGTTGGCGGGTCTTCTGGCTGGCGCATTCTCAATGGCATTAGGAGAATGGTTATCCGTGCAAAGTTCAAGAGAGTTATACCAGCACCAGATCTCCATCGAGGAAGCTGAAATCGCCGCGGCACCCGAAGAAGAAGCCGAAGAATTGGCGCTGATCTATGAAGCTCGTGGAATGCCAAAGGAAGAAGCACAGAAATTATCCAGAAAGATTTTTGAAGACCCAACCCTGGCATTGGAGACCCTATCCCGCGAGGAACTGAATGTCGATCCGGCGGAATTGGGTGGCTCCGCCTGGGAAGCAGCGATCACTTCTTTCTTCCTGTTTGCTGTTGGGGCGATCATTCCGGTGATATCTTTTACATTTATGAGCGGTATGGCAGCCGTGGTCGCTAGTTTATTGATCAGTGCTGTCGGCTTGTTCATCATTGGGGCAGGGATCACCCTCTTCACTGGCAGAAGCGTTCTTTTCTCAGGATTCCGTCAGGTGACTTTTGG
>DAOUGX010000296.1:0-5225 GCA_034428855.1 Anaerolineaceae bacterium
CGATTATGGTGAACGAAGTTAATCGCTTGTCCAATGTTTTTTGTGAAATCTGTCACTATACTGAAGTTTGGAGCATTCTGGAGAAGAAGGAATGAATCTCGTAATTCAATTCAAACAAAGAGAGGATACAAAAATGTCAGAAAATTTAGTTTCTCGAAGAGGATTTCTAAAGAAGACCGCATTATTAGGTGCAGGTTTAGCCGCTACAGGTGGTATTGCTGCCTGTGCGCCAAAAGGTACAACCAGCACTGACCAGGATATCAAGTGGGACAAGGAAGTAGATGTGGTAGTAGTTGGTTCTGGAACAGTTGTTATGGCAGCTTTAGCCGCAAAAAATGCTGGTGCAGAATCGGTTTTAATCATTGAAAAAAACATTGCATTCGGTGGAACCTCAGCCCTTTCAGGTGGTGGTTTCTGGATTCCATTAAACTATGCTGCCAAAGAAGAGGGATTTGAAGATAATCGGGAAGATGCTTACAAGTATCTAAAGACTATCACTGCTGGACAATCAACCGATGAATTAATTAACGCTTACCTTGATAATGCTAACCCTATGCTTGAATGGACAAGAGACACATTTGGATACAAATGGGCATTGGGCGGAACAGCATTTGAAGATTATTATGAAGTAGAAGGATTCAGACCTCGCGGAAGAAAAGTAAATTTAACTGGCCCTGATGGCAAAACTGTGTCTGGTGGTGGTACCTGGCAAATTTTCCGCCAAACAATTGATGAGCTGGGTATTGAAGTAATGCTCGAAACTGCTGGAAAAGAATTAGTCACCAATGCAGCAGGTGAAGTCATTGGAATCAAAGCAGAAGGTGTGGATGGTCCACTAAATATTAAAGCCAAGAAAGGCGTTATCCTCGGTACTGGTGGTTTTGACTTCAATAAAGAAATGACTACCGCTTTCTTGCGTGGTCCAATTTTTGCCAGTAACGCAGTACAAACTAACACGGGTGATGGTCACCTGATGGGTATGGCTTTGGGTGCAGATTTACGCAATATGAATTCCTGTTGGGGTTTACCTTTCATGCCTGTTGATACTGAAAAATTATTGGGTGAGGCTGACTGGCAGATGTATCGTGGGAAACCAGGTGCCATTGTCGTGAACAAATATGGTGAACGAATAGGTAACGAAGCCGCTGCTTACCATGTCTTCAATCGCGCTTTCTGGTATTGGGATACTGGCAAATTTGAATGGCGTAATGCACCATCTTTCTGGATCGCTGATTCTTCCTATGCAGAACGCTATTTCTTCCCAGGAAGTGGTTGGCAGATGGGTGTCGTTCCTGAATGGATGGAACAAGCCGATACATTAGAAGAATTATGCAAGAAATTAGGTGTAGACTATGCTGGTTTCGAAGAAACATTAGCAGTCTTCAATCCCAATGCTGAAGATGGAGTTGATCCAATTTTCCACCGTGGAGAATATCAATTTGATCTCAACACTGCCGGTGACGCCTCCCGAACCGAACTCAAGAATATCTGTTTGGCACCAATCGCCCAGGGTCCTTTCTACGGATGTAAATATGTTCCTGGTACTTGTGGTACCAATGGTGGATTACGTATCAACGCCAATGCTCAGGTTCTGGATGTCAAAGGCAACCCAATTCCTCGTTTGTATGCTGTCGGTAACACCAGTGGATCAGTGATGGGCGATGCCTATCCTGGTGGTGGTTCCTGCTTAGGTTCAGGTGGTGTTTTCGGTATGTTGGCTGGACGACACGCAGTTAGTCTCGAATCAATCTAAAACTTTTTCATCGCTCCAGAGATTGTCAGAAATTTCAGGCAATCTCTGAAGCCCTCCTTTATCGAACAGAAAGGATTTTAATGTTCAAAAAGAAATCAAAGAACGATGTAAATGAACAGGAAAATCAACCGAAAGATAAGAAAAAATTCAATTGGTTCAAGTTCAGCATCATTGCCAATATAGTCCTTGTTGCTGGTGTAGGCATTGCATTGGCTTCCATGGCCATCCTGCACCAGAGTGATACCAATCCAAAATTTTGTGCAACCTGCCATAATATGGAACCTTATGTTGAGTCTTATTTAACCAGCAATACCATGGATAGTGTGCATGCAAATGCTGGTGTGCAATGTAAGCAGTGCCATAGTGATTATGATATCCCGGCAGAAATTGAATCGGGGATCAAATTTATCACAGGAAATTATGATAAAAGTATGCCGCAACGTAAGTTTGATGACCATGTTTGTACACAATGTCACATCAGCATGGAATATATGGCGCAACAAACTGATTATTTACGTCGTAACCCGCATGCCAGTCATTGGCCGGATTTGAAATGTCGTTCCTGCCACATCTCTCATGGCGAACAGGTCGATTATTGTAGTCAATGCCACGATAATGGTGGGCAAAGACTGACCGGGCAGGAATATTTCCCTCGTGTAGATAATCCGTATGACACTTATCCGGATTCTTCACAGGGGTCAAACCACTAAGATTCGGAAGATTACTTTTTCCCATAGTTAATCTCTCCTCTGAATGGGTTTTGAAAGAAAGAGCATTGGTTAATTCGTTACCAATGCTCTTTCCATTTAATTTTAGTGAAGAAGACTCATTTGAATGATTTTATTGTTTTGCGATAAAATGGATGGATCACGGAGGATGATATGAATTTTGCGTTTCAAACGCTTTGGTGGGGGATAAAAGAAAGCTTTTATCAAATTGGTAGATTGATCGTTTTAAATGTTTCCTGGATTCTTTTCTCTTTGCCAATTGTTACAATACCTGCTGCGACGCTTGGTATGGCGTATGCCATTCGAGTAATGGTAATCGATGAAACGAATTACTCCTGGAAAGTTTTTATAGAGGGATTTAAACGATATCTGCTTGCTGGATGGCGCTGGTTCATTCCATCACTTCTCCTGCCAATCATTTTTATCTATAATATTCTTTTTTTTGCCGTTGAGAACTTTACCCTCAGTATCATCATTCAGGCTGCGAATATAGTTATGTTAGTTGTCTGGTCATTTTTACAAACATTTACCATTCCTTTATTGGTGGAACAGGAAAAGCCGAATATGCGGGTAGCATTGCTGAACGGGGTGAAGATCCTGTACCAAAAACCTGGTATTTATTGGTTTACTTCAATATTTCTCACAGTCTTTTTGATTTTCAGCACATTCATTATCACGCCGATCATCATTTTCTCAATCAGTATGAGTCTTTTTATCAGCATATATTGTTTGCAGGTATTTCTGGGCAGGCGTGGGATCGTTCCTGAAGAAGAGAGTAGCAAGGTATACAAAAAACCCGGTTCCAAATGAACCGGGTTTTAGTTTTAGTAACAATTATGGAGTTACCACAGGTAGCTCTGCAGCTTCCCAGCCTACGTATCCACCACTCATGCTGAGAACATCGGAATAACCATTCATTCTCAAAGCAATGGTGTAAATTAAACTACGGATGCCACTTTTGCAATACACTACAGTCTTGGAAGCAGGATCGATTTCACTCATGCGCGAGATGACTTCTTCTAAGGGGATATTGATGGCCGGATCAATGTAACCAGCTTCATATTCATCTGCCCGACGAGCATCGATGAGAACGAATTCTTCTGCATTGACCAACATCTCATTTACATCAACATTCTTGATGGTCGCCCACCCTTCGGGAGGATTGTTGGCGAAATCTTTCACAGCAGCATAAAGTTTCTCATCAAAGATAATTGGAGTGCTGATTTCTTCAGCGGGTGAAAGACCTTCTTCTACGCCCAATTCAGCAGCAATCCAGCCATCCATACCAGCGGTCATATTGCGGACATTGGTATAGCCTAATAAATTTAGAATGGTCCATGCATATGTTGAGCGTGTGCCACTCTTGCAATACACAACGATTGGAGCATCAAGATCAGCTGGCAATAAAGCAGGATTGTCCACCAATGTTTTTAAGGGGATGTTGACTGCACCAGGAATATGGCCATTTTCTTCCAATTCAGATGGTTCACGTACATCGATGACAAATAATTCAGGGTTTTCGATTAACTCGGTGTTTAATGCGTCAGCGGGCATGGTGCCGTAAGCTTTTTCTGCACCATGGTTAGCAATAATGCTGGCAAAGAGTGATTTAAAATCAGGAGCGGTACCTACAACAGGTAATTCAGCTGTTTTCCATCCTTCATACCCACCACTCATACTGAAGACATTTTCATAACCGTTCATTCGCAAAGCGATCGTGTATATCAAGCTACGAATACCACTCTTGCAGTAAACAATGGTTTTTGCGGTTGGATCAATTTCGTCTAATCGAGCCATTACTTCTTCCAGAGGAATATTGGCAGCCGGGTCAATGTAACCAGCTTCAAATTCATCTGCACGACGAGCATCAATTAATACAAATTCTTCACCATTGATCAACATCTCATTGACATCTGTATTCTTAACGGAAGCCCATCCTTCAGGTGGATTGTTTGCAAATTCTTTTACAGCCAAATAGAGGGCTTCATTTTCAATGATCGGTGTGCTGATTTCTTCTGCAGGTACAGAACCTTCTTCCACCGGCAATTCAGCTTTCAACCAACCATCCATACCAGCAGTCATATTACGGACATTGGTATAGCCTAACATGTTGAGGATAGTCCATGCATAAGTTGAGCGTGTGCCACTCTTGCAATAGACAACAATTGGTTCATCCAGGTCCGCTGGTAATAATGCGAGATTATCTGCCAGGGTTTTTAAAGGAATGTTGACAGCGCCGGGAATGTGTCCATTTTCTTCTAATTCGGATACTTCACGAACATCAATAACGAAGAGATCAGGATTATCAATTAACTCGGTATTTAAGGCATCAGCAGGCATGGTGCTATATGATTTTTCTTTGCCAGTACTGCCGATAATGTCAGCGAAGAGTGTGACAAAATCGACCTCTTCAACGACAGGTGCAAGAGTTGGTTCGAGAGTTGGTTGTTCGACGACGGTGGCTGGTTCTTCAACCACGGGTTCTACCACTGGAGCAGGTGCTGGTGAGCAGGCACCCAGCAAAATGGTAAACAAGACAAGCAATACTACAGGTAAATAAATTTTTCGAGACATATATTTCCTTTCAATACAAAAAATATTATTTTCAACCGAATAAGTCAGTTGTTGTTCATTAATTTATTTTTCCGGAATTTCTCCTGGTATTGTTTCTACAATCACATCCAGATTGGCTTCCAATTCTTCTGGTTTCACTTTATCAGCAGTCAGGAAGATTTCAGCATTAC
>DAOUGX010000297.1:0-11534 GCA_034428855.1 Anaerolineaceae bacterium
TCTTTGAAAACCCGGGATTGAAGGTAGTCAAGAAATAATTGGTGATACCTGATCGATTCGCCGTATTCTCCAACAGGCATGATAAAGAGGTTATGTTGTTGAACACTATAAAACCATTGATTCCAATCATGGTTTTCAACTTTTATGACTGATCCAATTATTTCAGAACATTGATCAGCATTAAATTCTTCCAATAAGCTGGACCACAACAAGAAATTCCGTAGTTCATCAGGGAGACCATCGATGATTTGCGCAAAATAATCATCTATTGAAAAACCAGAAACTCGATTAATTCTCTCCTTTCGTGATTTTTCCTTCTCATTAACCTGGCTGGTAAGTATAATACCGGTGATCCATCCTTCTGTTCTCGCATGAATCTCTTCTGCTTTTTCTTTACTTATGGCCAATTGATGATTTTGCAAAAAAAGGTTCTGAATTTCCAATGGACGAAATTCTAATTCCTCGTAGCTAAGTCCTTCTACTTCTGAACGGGCAACCAATAAGGGCAGATCAGGAAGTGAAAGCAATGTACGCGAAGCCAATAAGAAATGGCAATTTTCATCCAGATCCATCAGTAAACGACTCATAAATTTTCGGATTTCGATACTGTCATTTACAAAATGATAATCATCCAGGATAATCACAAAATGCTCTGAAATATTTGCCAAAATATCATTGATGATGACAGTGGCTATATAATCACCATCAATTTTTCCCTGTTCACCCGATAATGCAGTATAGGTTTGTGTACCAAATTGTGGAAATTTTCTCTGAATAGATGCTGCTAAATATGATATAAAACGCAATAGTTCGTAATCCAAACGGTCGATCGAGTACCAACAAACAGGTAATGAGGATTGGTTGACATAATCCATCAATAAGGCAGTCTTTCCATATCCAGCTGGAGCTGTCACTAAAACGAGTCGTTTTTCAACCATTTCTGATAATTGTTGAATAAGGTGTTTGCGCTCAATCAAGTCTTTTCGACGTCGCGGAGGAGATATTCTAGTTCGGATGATTGATTGGTTGATTATCATAGGATAATTAAAACACTCATAGGAGATATTAGCTCGGGAAATTCGTTAACCACTGGATGAATGATTATAATATAAACCATTATCTATTAATTTCACTTTTCAATTAGTATATACCAAAAAAATTACTTAATTTTCAGAACATATCTCCACGACTGGCCCTTTTGTTGTCTACTATCCAATTCTGTTTTTGGTTTATATCAAGAGCTATAGGAATGAGTCAAGAATAAACACATCATCGAATGCAAAGATCGTATTAACTTATAAAAAATGAATATTGGATTTCACAAAATATTTTTGGAATTCTGATGAGGTTCTTCATGATCTTTTGCGATTTCTGATTTCTTCATCATGCTTTCAAAATGACACAGATTATACATTTGGTTTACACAGATTATTAAGTCATTATTATTAGGTGAACTTACCGAACGGTCGGTAAGAATAATAATCTGGTTGGAGGTATAGGTATGGAGTCTCGTAGCAGAAATACTGTTTTGACAGTTCTGTTTATTGGAGTTTTAATGGGGGCATTGGATATTGCGATTGTAGGACCGGCATTACCTGCCATCCGATCATTTTTTAACGTTTCAGACAGGGCACTTTCCTGGATATTTAGCCTATATGTTCTTTTCAACTTAATCGGAACGCCATTGATGGCGAAATTGTCCGATCAATTTGGACGCCGTTCGATATATATTATGGATGTAGCAATTTTTGCGATTGGCTCCTTGATCGTTGCGCTTTCAACCAATTTCACCCTCGTCTTAGTTGGAAGAGCCATCCAAGGTTTTGGGGCTGGCGGTATTTTCCCGGTTGCCAGTGCGGTTATTGGTGACACATTTCCAGCTGAAAAACGTGGCAGTGCTTTAGGATTGATTGGTGCTGTTTTTGGATTGGCATTTCTAATTGGTCCGATTCTGGGTGGGGTGATCCTTAGCTTTGCCTCCTGGAAATGGCTTTTCCTTATTAATGTGCCCATCGCACTTCTGGTTATATTTCTCAGTATTCGAAACTTACCAACAACTCGTAATGAAACATCCAAACAATTTGATTGGCTCGGTATGGCAATCATTGCGATTATTCTCGCTAGTTTGGCATTCGCGATCAATCAACTCGATATTCAATCCTTTTTTCCCAGTCTGTTCTCTCCTAAAGTTTACCCATTATTCTTAGTTTTCATTGTTCTGCTGTTTATCTTACCTTCCATTGAAAAACGGGCAGAAAATCCAATTATTCCGCTTTCTTTGTTTAGTCGTCCACAACTACGCCTAAGTTATATTCTATCTGCCGGTGCTGGATTTTCAGAAGCTGGAATGGTATTCCTTCCATTACTCGCAGTTGTTTCGTTAACCAAGTATGGAATAAAGGAAGAAAACGCATCCTGGATGTTAATGCCAGTGGTATTGGCTTTGGCAATTGGGTCACCGATGGTTGGAAGATTTTTGGATAAATTAGGATCACGAATTGTCATCCTCGTCGGCACATTTACAACCATGATCGGAATGACATTATTGGGACTGTTTGCCACCAACTTGGTTTTATTTATTTTTGCTGGCGTGTTAATTGGTTTTGGTCTTTCAACTTTATTAGGGGCACCGTTGCGGTATATTACATTGAATGAAGCTAAGGTCTCCGAAAGATCGGTGGCACAGGGAGTAATTTCCATATTTTCTAGCGCAGGACAAATGCTAGGTGGGGCTTTGATTGGAGCGATTGCTGCATCACGCATACAAACAATGGGTGCAGCAGCTGGGTATAGCCTGGCTTTCCTGATTATGGGGATCATCAGCCTGATTCTTGTCGGCATTTCATTTAAGTTAAAAAACCGAGCTGCAGAACAAAACCAGGTGCTCAACAATGAAACCCAAATTGACTAGTTATTGTTTGAATTACTTCAGGCCATATAAGAACGAAAGGAATTTGAAATGGCTGATCAAGTTAAGCCTGAAACACGAAATCACATCCTGAATACAGCAGCCAGGTTATTTGTGACAGATGGTTATGAAGGTATTTCCATGCGCGAGATTGCAGAAGCATCTCAAATTTCGAAGGCAGGGTTATATTATCACTTTAAAGACAAAGAGGATCTCTTTCTCGCGGTACTGTATGATCAACTTTCGAGCTTAAAGGAAGTACTTACCGAAATTAGCTCAATAACCGAAAGTACCAGAGATTCTATAAGAAAATTTATACGATCAGTTTTTACACAGCTACCAGTCGGTCATCGCTCAATATTCCGTTTAGCACAATTAGACCTGGCCAAAATCAACCAGGCTTCCCGATCTGAATTCAACCAACGTTACTACGATATTTTCTTAACTCCTCTGGCTGAAATTTTCGCGGCAGGTGTTTCATCCAATCAAATTAAAGCTATAGATCCACACCTGGGGGTTTGGGCTTTGTTGGGATTAATGTATCCGTTTTTCTTTACTAATTTTGACAACCCATCTGAAGATGTAGAAAAAATAATTGATTTAATTGAAATGATTTTTTTTGATGGATTAGAAATCCATCAGGAATGATATTCATCAGTATTTTAAGTAAGTAAAGAGATTACTTTTAGTTGATTATCAATTAATGAGGTTCGATAATTTTCAATTTCACTTTCGACTGGAAAGCGATCCCCAATGATATCTGATCCGGAAGGAAGCTCCGCAACTTTATGAGAAGCAATCACCAATAAAGTGTCAACATAGGCTGCATTATGAATTGAAGCCAATAAATTCATTAAATATGATGCCAGTTATACTGAACACATGTAATACCTAATATGTAGATTCCAAAACCTCAATATTTTCAACCAATTGTACTTTTGTTTGATCGGTTGGATTAAATCGGACAAGATCATAATACAGATCAGGATTCTGGAACCAGCAAGCCAGGGTGCCATCCGAAAATAAGTCAGGACAAGACAGGATCGAACCTTCTTGATCCTCCCAATAAACAGATCCAGATTGTCCAAATTGATGCATACTATAGAAATCTTTATATTCTTTATCAGGATTGGAAGCCAGGAAATGGATAAGAATCCCTTCCTCGAAAAAACTTACATCACCGTAGAAGTAATCCCAGCCTTCTTCAATGGGTAAAGAAAATAATTCAAGATTTTCAAACGCATCATAAATAAAATAGTGTGATCCTGTACTTGATTTCAGTAGAATATAACGTCCATCATCTGAGATTGGATATTGGAAAAAATCAAAAAATTCGTTTGGAAATATTCCAATCAATTCTTCTTGTTTTTGATCGCCCAGGAGAAAAACAGGATGATCAAAATCATCCAATTCTGGAAAATCACTTTGTGTTGCAGGTGGTTCAAGTAATTGAGAGGAAGAAGCCCCAATCCAAAGCATATTTTGATTGGGTAAAAATTGCGTTCCTAATCGAAAAAATGATTGAGCAACCCAAGGTAAAGTGTAATTAGCAAGGATTTTATTCGTCATCGGTTCAATAATCTCGATATCACATGGTCCCTGGCAATCTCCAGAGGAAAGCACTGCTTCACCACCTCGTAGTAATCTCAATTCAGACTCGGAACCCGTGACGTTTACACTTTTCCCACCCACTTCAACGAACACATTCGAAACGGTCAGGTGGAATATTTCTCCATGGATGGAAGAATTCACTCGGTTGGGAGAACCTGTTGAGCTAGTGATTGTTCTAACCTCTCCTGTGTTTAAATTTAATTCCCTTACTAATAAATCGTTATTACTTGCTTTGAAATATCGTGTGAACAACCCGTCCTTTGATTGTAAGAATAATAATCGGTTGTCATAAGATGGTTCATGATATACCTTTTCATCCACAAGATTAACCTCCTTCGATACGAGATCAATTTTGTAAATCGGTCCTTTTTCTGGATAAGTATTCCTGTCAGTCTGAGAGCTCTGTTCCGTTGAAAAAATGAAATAGGCATTATGATCGGATACTCCAACCACCTCAAGTGAATTTATCAACATATTTTCATCATAATAGAATGATGCCGGTAATTTGATTGTCTGGATTTCTTTCAAATCAAATAGGAATACAACTGGTTTTTTTTGAGAAAAGGTAAATAATAAAACCTGGTGATCACTTACCGGCAATAATCTGTAGTTATAGTTACCTGCTAAGTCTATCTCCCCAATACTATGAACATCTCCTGATTGATTAACAACAAGGATCTCAGAGGAATCTGGGTTAAATACCCAATGCCAACGATTTGTTTCTGGTATTGAATTATTGGTTGGCGTTATTGGGGGTGCAGTAGTTACAGTAGCCAGTACGATTGGTTCTGGATTTGTTCGGTCTTGCACTTGTAATTGAATAGGTGTTGGAGTCGCGTTTTCTGCCGGTGGAGTATACACAGTAATTTCACCAACTTGTGTAGCTTCATCTACAGCGCTTGGAGGGGTGCTACAAGCAGAAAGAAAAAGTATGATTAATAATAAAACAATAAGAGATTTAGTCATGTGACTCCCAGTCATGAAAGAATAATTAATAAAAAAAATAATCAAAAAAATCGGATAATGATTACTATAAATTTGGATGATGATTAATACAAAATTTTGTACAGATATTCAGTAATCTGTAAAAGAAACCTGATCAGGTTTCTTATTGATCAGGTTCATGCAGTGTAAAAAGAATTAGTTTGTTGATTGAGTGGAGAAAAGCACAGGATATGGACGAACTACTCAAGCCATACCCTGTTTTTCGAATTAATACGATGAATTCGAGTGAGATATCTCCAGATCATTCGCCCGCATAAATTTTGGCAGCACGATCGCGACCGGGTTACGAGCCCCATAACTGGCGGACGTGTTGTACACGGTTTGCTGTTTCGACATCCAGGCAACTTTATCTCCAAAAATATCCAGCAAACTTTGCGTCACCCGAACGTTAAATGGCACTACGATTGAACCATCTTTCTTGAGCAAAAGTGCACCAAAACGGGAACTGGCTGTCACCAGTGCTTTGGATGGGTTGACAATGTTCATGTAATGCAGGAAGGGAATGTAAAGAATGTCCTTATCGCGTGGTAATTTTGCCAGTTCTTCAAGACTGTTGACATCCATGTCTCCACCGTCCAGTACCAGACTTTTGTGTGGAATTGTATGTCCTGTAGGTTGTGCCCCGAACTCATCAGCATCATCCTGATACCAGGTAAATTTTTGGAATACGCCATTGACGAAGAGCGGGAAGGGATTTCGTTGTGAACCCATAAAATCACGGGTAATTGGAAATGTTTCCAAACGGTTCGGATCATCCGTTAAGGTGAATTTCTCAGAGAAAACTTTCTTTCCAACATGCTCTTCCGTCAAAAATGAAAAGCCTCGTTTCATCAATCCACCATTAAATCCAATCCAGTTCATAAAAGTGACCATTTCAGCAGTAGCTGCTGATCCAAACACTATATCATACTTGCCTACAGGTATTTGTTGTGCTGGATCATTGGTATAACGGTCGATCAAAAAGGTCAATTCGCTGAGTAACTCTTTGGAATTCAAATCAGTTTTCTTCTGAGCAGATTGTTCGGCGGTGACTTCCCACTTTAAGTCTGAATGAGCCAGGACAATGGTGACCTGTGCGTCGGATGTTTTGATGAATTGGGTATGAACTGACAGAGTTGTAATTTGTGCCAGGATGTTTGTTCCGGATGAGAAAATTCCGGATAATTTGATCTGCTCAGTTTCCAACCCTTTTACTGCCTCATTAAAAAAGGATAATTTTTCCTCACCAGTCATGGCTGCCAATGCTGCATCAAAACCTTTTTCGTCAGAATAACTTTCCTGGAAATGAGGGATACTGGGTTGATAATTGAGAGGCATGGCATATTTGACCATTTCAGCAGCCACATCCACAGCCTGTTTCATCTCTTCAATTTTATTTAAATCGGTGATCATCTCATAGCTTGCCCTACGTTTATCATCATACACGGTGATTTCCAGGCGTATGAGATGCTCATTGGTATTGAGCGAAATGGCAGAATTGGCAAACCGCATCAGGTAACTATCTTCTTCGTGATACATGAATGCTGCCGTTATACCTTTTGACAACGCATATTCTCGTAAAGCCGTTAGTGTTTGTAGAATTTTTTCTTTCATGATTATTCTCCTATTCTTACATTGTCAAACCGGCAAACTGGTACACCATGACCCAACTGCATAATTTGATTGGGTTGACCTTTACCACAATTATCAACGTAGTGAACAGTCCAGGTGGATTCATCTCCTACGGCGGAAAGTGAATTGTAAAATTTGACAGTGTCACCCTTGTAGGTCGAGTTCTTGACAACCTTGGTGACTTTACCATCGTCGACCAGCCAGCCGATATCGCAAGAGAAATGGAATTGCTCACGATTGGATCCAATCGACCAGCTTTTGTCTCCATCCAGAATGATGCCTTTCTCGGTGTTGCGTACGATGTCATCCAGGGTACCGTCTTCACCTGGATCAATGTTGATATTGGTCATACGCTCAATTGGAACACGATAGAAGGCAGTAGCACGATTTGCACCACTGCTGCCATCAAAGATCTGCCGTTTGGCTCTGGCGTTGGCTTCTTCCACCATTTGGCGACCGGTAATTGCACCCACCAGAATGCCTTTATCGATCAATAGATTATCCTGTGCGGGTACACCATCATCATCATAACCAAAACTTCCTGGGCTGTTGACCAGTGTTGCATCCGCACGGGCAGTCAATTTTTCTGAACCATAGCGCAATTTTCCAAAATCATCCAGTGTTACAAATGATCCGCCTGCAAAAGCCAGCTCATAACCAAGAATTCTATCCAGTTCCAAAGGATGGCCGATAGTCTCATGTGTCTGCAGGAACATGATACCTGGCAATAAGATGACTGAACGATCTTCCTTTGGGCAGGGATCAGCTACCAATACCTGATTGAGTTCCCGTACGATGCGTTCTGCATTTTCATTAAAGAGCTGCATGTCCAGGGTTTCCCAACCACGTGAAATACCCAATCGATCCGGAGAGAATTTGCGACCATGAGTCTCACCGTCAGCATCAACGCCCATCACTTGAATCGCTGGAAATACTTCAATTATATTTTTTTCGATCTCACTACCTTCCGAATCCAGGAAAAGGATTTGTTTGCGTACAAACATCATTTCGGATGCACGTTGGACCACTCCAGGTTGATTCAGTTTCTCATCCATGGTTTTCAGGAAATCAACTTTATCCGCCAATGGAACTGAAAATGGATCGATCCGATTCGGGCTTTTAAAATTCGCCTGAATGGAATCTTTTTCTGCTAAACGAACCGGGAAAGTAACTCTTTCGGCTGCTACTCTGGCATTATCAAATGCTTTGTCAAACAAACCGCTCAAGTTGCTTACATCCGACGATGCGGAGAAACCCCAGGCATTCTTAAACAGAACCCGAATACCTAGTCCACTCTCGCGTGAAGCGGTGGTTTCCTTGAGATTACCATTCCACATCATTAAATAATTGGCTTCTTCAACAGGATACCAGCGCGCATCAACATACGTCGCGCCTGCCGCTTTAAGCCGGTCAATGTGTGCTTTCAATTGTTTTTGCATAGGGAATACTCCTTGATGGGTTGGGATTAATTTCCAATAATGAGTGTATTGTAGAACCTGACAACCTTCAAGTGATTGTTGTCATAAGATAAGAATACCATAATAATAATTTTTAATGGTAAAATTTTTTTGAATAAGATTCCTGATTGTCAAAAAAATATTCAAAACAAATTAATTTTTAAATTTTCAAATTAAATGTTGGTTCTTGACAGAATCAACCGATTTTTGTGCCACACTCCGGGCAGAATTTGGCACCTTTGGTTTCCGTCCCACAATTAGGACAATGAGTGGCTTTCGGTTTTACTTCAATTGCTGTGCCACAATTCGGGCAGAATTTGGCACCATTCGCATCCTGACCACAATTTGGGCACTTACTTGATACGGGTTGCTCCATGGCTGTACCACATTCCGGGCAGAATTTCGTCCCGGCCGCTGCCAATACTCCACAATTGGGGCAATGGGCTGCCTGGTTGGCTGCGGTTTGAGCAGTTTTGGCTGCCTGTTGAACGTTTTTCACAACATCACCCAAACCCAATGCATTCGCAAATCCTTTTAATGCGGACCCAGCCTGTTCGGCTCTTGCTTCAGAAATTTCATTAACTCGGGGACTATCTTCCTGGCAAAAACCGGATTGTGTATCAAAATCGGATAAGCACACAACCCGTAAACAGGTTGGGCACTCTCGAAAATTAACCTGCACCTGTTGCCAGGCTTTCTCAATTTGTGCTGGTGTTAATTTCATGCTGTAGCGCGGATCTTCACCCACCACGTTATTGGCAACCACATTTCCAAATAATGGCACCTTTCTCAATAAGCCACTGGCTACCTGTTTCCCTATATCCTGGGTAACCGAACCAACCACGTCTGGTTGACTGCGATACTCTCGACCGCAAGTTTCACAGTAAAACACACAATATGGACCAATCCCGTCATTGCGGATATCATAATTTGGCATTCTGGAAAAATTTGACATTCTTCCTCCTCTGTTTTTAATAACTAATAATTGATGTTGATTGAATATCATTATATATAAATTACACAACTATGCGTAATAACCTGGCATTTTATTTTCCTTTCGATGATATTCAAATTTCACACCTCAGTAAATTAACTATGGTATAAACCTATTATGGAACAACGAATTAAAGATCGATATAATGATGATGTTTTCCAGGAGTTAATTAATTTTTTTGGAATCTCTAATAACCAGATAAAAATTCTGGATAGTTTTGAAAGTTTTATTTATGAATTTTCCAATCAATCCGGAGATTACATTCTTCGTATTTCCCATTCCATCAGGCGTGATAAAAACCTGATCCATGGAGAAGTGGACTGGATAAATTTCTTAGCAGATCATGGCGTAGGTGTATCGAAAGCAATCACCTCCTGTAAAGGCAACCTGGTAGAAGTGGTGGATGACCATCAAGGAGGGCAATTCTTAGCAACTGCTTTCGTAAAGGCAAAGGGTCATTCTCCCTGGGGAAGATGGACTCCTCAGTATTATGTTTCGTATGGAGAATTACTGGGGCAAATGCATGCTGCCACCAAAACTTTTACTCCCCATTACCCTGAGAGGAAAAGACCTGAGTGGAATGATCCGATATTCGATTATGTTACGCAATTTTTACCAGCGATTGATACTCACATTCGCGATAAATACAGAGCTGTTTGCCAGCAGGTAAATATGATCCCAAAAAATCAAGAAACCTATGGATTAATTCATCAGGATGCCCATGGAGGGAATTTATTCATCGATGAACAAGGAAAGTTCACCATTTTTGACTTCGACGATTGTGGTTATAGCTGGTTCATAAATGATATTGCGATTGTGCTGTTTTATTTGACAACCACTACGCAGGATAAAGTAAAACTTACCAAAGAATTCTTACCCAATTTTCTTAAAGGGTACTTACGTTTCTGTACTCTGGATTTGAATCTTCTGAAAGAGATACCTCCCTTTCTAAAAATTCGTGAAATTGAGTTATTTTCAGTCATCCAACGAGATTTTGATCTGGACAATATTACCGACAACTGGACAAAGCAATATATGAAAAATCGCAAGTACAACATCGAAAATGATGTTCCTTTTATTGATTTTGATTTCGATGAAATAAAAAACCTGCTTTAATTATTTTTTCCAATTCAGAAAAAAATAAGCAAATCTCTTATTTCCAATTCTCTTCATTCCAGCGTCTGCCTTCATCCAGCATGGACAAATAATTGGTGATTGGCATGTAATTAACGACCGAATTTCCAGTCCCCAGTACATAACGCCCTCCTGGAGCACAGGCTTCCAGAATCTGACGGGTTCTCATTCGGACCTGCTCTTCAGTTCCGGATGCCAATAAGTGCACATCCACCCCACCCAGGATTGCGATTCGATCCGCAAATTGCTGGTACGCTTTTTCCACTGGAAAAATCTTGTCTTCATAACTATGTTTTCCATCCACACCTATGGAGATCAGGTCATCCATCAGTTGATACATTTTTCCACATGAATGGAGCAGGAATAACTTATCAGCCTGGTGAACCAGATCGACAATTTTCTTTAGTTGCGGAACAAATTTCTGACGCATGGTTTTCGTTGCGATCATCGTACCAGATGCGTACCCCCAATCATCACCCATAAAGATACCACCAACCCCCGGTTCATTAATGATGTCTTCCACGGCGATATGCAAAGTCTCTGAGACCTTTTCGATCACAGCATCCACCAGGTCTGGTTGATCAGCCAATGCATAGCTGAATGGGACAAACCCCATTAATTGCGTTGTCCATTCAAAAATACCTCCCGGAATGACCATTGCCTGCATTCCATCCGGTAGTTTATTTACCATTCTTCTTACTGCGAGATTAATTCTCTCGACATCCCTTGGCCAGGGGTAACGATGAAAATCATCCCAGGATTGAATGGGGCCTTCATTGTCATTGGTCCAGCCCCGTTTGCGATCATCATTTTC